>NZ_JBVHZH010000003.1:141469-368492 GCF_055574515.1 Streptomyces sp. NPDC029466 | reverse complement strand
TCCCCCCCCCCCTTCCCCCCCCCCCCCCTACCCGGGGGGGGGGGGGGGGGGGCGGGGGCCCCCCCCCCCCCCCCCCCCCCACACCGGTGTGTCAGGTGCAGGGCCAAGCGGTGGGCCGACAGACCTGCGTCATGAGCTTCGAGTCCTGCGCCTTCGCGGCGGTCGTGGCCGACTCCATGATTTCCACGTCCAGGTCGAGGTCGAATTCGTCCAGGTTGATGGTGACGTTCTCCATGGTCCCCTCCAAAGAAAGATAATTTAATTCCGGAGTAATCCCAGTTGTTGCGGAAATACTTCGCAACCGCCGAGGTATTTCATCCGAGGTCGCGATCTTCGTCAAGAGCGTTTAGAACCCGCCAAAGAGGGCAACGCCACTGCTCCGGGCGGCTGTTCAGGGTGATGTCTGCCTCCGTCATGCCCTCGGTCCCCGCTCAGAGGAAGTCGAGTTCGGAGGTGAGCCGGACCCCGGTGCGGCGCAGCACTTCCTGTCGTACGAGCTCGATCGCCCGGGTGAAACCGGTGGCGGTCGCGCCCTCGTCGGCGACGAGTGTGTAGTGCAGCGAGGAAATGCGGACGCCCGTGACGATCGGGGTGCTCAGCTCGAAACCGGCCTGCCGGATGAGCCAGCTCGCACTCACCCGCGTCGAGCCGTCGGGGAAGTGGTTCACGGGGGCGTTGCGTGCCCGCAGGCCGTCGGCCTGGGCGGGGGTGATCTCGGGGCTGAGGAACACACTGCCGACCGATCTGTCGTCGGTGCCACTACAGCCCAGCACCATGCCCTTGCTCCGCCGGACCGCGAGCACCGCCTCGGTCACCTCGTTCAGCGGCACCCGGCTCCCGACCGGGACATCGAGCTCGGCGGCCACCGTCCGATACGTCACCGGCGCGCTCAGCTCGGACCGGCGCAGCGCGAAGACCAGATGCAGCAGGGTCCACCGGCGGGAGTGCTTGAAGGCACTGGTGCGGTGGCCCAGCCCGCAGGCCGCGGCGTCCAGTGTGACCATCCGGCCCAACTCCCAGTCCCACGCGGTCACTTCCACCAGGCAGTCGGCGGTCTCCTGACCGTAGGCGCCGACGTTCTGGATCGGGGTGGCGCCGGTGGTCCCGGGGATCCCCACCAGCATCTCCATGCCCGTGAGGCCCTCGGCGACGGTGGTGTCGACCAGGTCGCCGAGCAGATGCCCGGCCTGCACCTCGACCAGCACCCGCCCGTCGTCGGTACGGCCGGTCATCCGGACGCCCTTGGTGCTCATCCGCAGCACCGCGCCCGCACAGCCGGCGTCGCTGACCACCACATTGCTTCCTTCGCCGAGACAGACCGGCCGGCCGGGGGAGGCATTGGCCAGCGCGACGAATTCGGGGAAGTCCGCGGGGTCGGACAGCTCGAAGAGGACCGCCGCCGGCCCTCCGAGCCCCAGCGTCGTCATCGGGGCAAGCGGTACCTCGTGCGTGACTCGCATATGTTCCTGTTTCTCCTGGATGCCGTTCCGTGTCGAGGGTCGTGCCATGGGACGGGGCGCGGGTGCGAGGACCGGCCCTCAGTGGGTGACGAGCAGGGCGCCGTCCCGCGCCGTCGCACGACGAGCGGGGGCCGGGGCCCTGCTGACGGTCCCGGAACGGCACGGCAGCCGACGGGAGCTCGTGGCCATGGCTCAGCACACCGCCCGCGCCTGGCCCGCCGCCAGCAGCTCGTCGGCCCGTTGCACGATGTCCCGCGCCACCGCACTGTCGTACCGCACGAACCCCCGCCGCAGCGCCATCAGCCGCGCGTGGGCGCGCTGCGAGCTGACGTGCTCGGCCAGGGCCAGCGCGTCCGTGGCGGCCGCCGCCGCGCCGTCGAGCTCGCAGCGTGCCAGTCGCGCCTCGGCCAGCGAGGCACTGTGCAGCAGCAGATTGCGGGGCTGGCTGCCCTGGAGCATGTCGATCCCGCGCGTGAGATACGGCTCCGCCCGCTCGGGGCGCCCCAGCTCCAGCCAGGCCCGGCCGGCATCGGCCACCATGACCGCGGGGGTGAGCCAGTACGCCCAGAGCGGCTCGGCCGAGGGCCGGCCCGCCCGGCTGAACTCGGCCGCGTCGTCCAGCGCCCGTTGGCAGGCCGCCTCGTCGCCGAGACTGGCATGGGCCCGGGCCTCGCGGGTGGCCAGCAGCGCCTGGCCGATGCCCATGTTCTCCTGCGCCGACCCCTTGCGGGCGATACGGATCAGCCGCAGCGCCTCCTCCGCCCGGCCGGCCCACCCGGCCCGGTAGCTCATACAGGAGATGATGTACGCGGCGAGCGGCCGGTCACCGGCGGTCCGTGCGGCGCCCAGGGCGGCCACGAAGCGGGAGCTGCTCAGCTCGTCCTGTCCCTGGTCCGCCGTCAGCCAGGCGGTGAGCTGGCCGAGTTCGGCGATGATGCGGTGCAGTTGCCGTCCGGTCGACGCGTCGTAGGAGTACTTGGCGGCCAGCTTTTCCGCCCACTGGAGGTCCTGGAGCGCCCAGTCCAGCACGAGCCCGCTGCTGCCGCTGTCGTCCAGCTGGCGCAGCTGCTGGATTCTGGCGGTCAGCATCTCGACCGCGACCCCGGGAATCTCCTCGCCGTGCGCCCGCGAGGGGGGCGGCAGCGGGTCGTCGGCCACCAGCCAGTCCACCGACGCGGTGAGCGGATCGAGGGCGGCCGGCCGCTGCACGGGCGCGGCGGGGCGCGGCTGAACGGGGCTCCGCCGTTGCGGCGGGACCGCGGACGCGAAGTGCCCGGGCCACAGCGCCTCGACCGTGATCGGCTCACCGAGGTGGTCGGACAGGATCGTCGCGATGATGTACGGCAGCCGGCGCCGCGGGCAGGCGCCCTTCAGCCAGTTGTACGGAGCCTTGCTGCTGATGGTGCCGCTGCCGCACCGCCGGTTGATCTCACGAGCCAGCCGCTCCGGTGGCCAGGACAAGCGCGCCAGGCAGGTCGCTAATACAGAGGTGTCGTTCATCGGCGGAGCACCTCGGCCGCGGCGGCGCCCGATGCTGCGGGAGGGGTGGGCGGGACCGTCGGCTCCGGCGACTGCCGGGGGTGCTCCGGAATCGGATCAGACCGGAGGGGAATCGGGCCGACGATCTGCATAGCCGCCTTCCACGCCCCCCTGCCGACAATTGCCCAGCCATAGTAGGGATTCCCCTGGGCGGGAGGCCGAATCTGTGATGACTGACACAGCTACTGCACACGGTATGCAAGTACAGGATTGAAGCATTAGGTGGCACCCTGGCCTCAGACCCTGTGCAGCTCCCGGGCCGGGCCCGTGTCCCGTACCGCCACCGGGCGCAGCGCCCTCCAGTAGAGCGTGACCCCGACCGCCAGCACGCCGACCGCGAACAGGAAGGGCGTGTCGAACGACCCGCTCACCTGCGCCAGCCAGCCGGTGAGCAGCACACCGCCCGCGGTGGCCGCCGTATTGAGAAAGTTCATCAGCCCGCTGACCGCACCGACCGCGCCCGGCGGTGCGAGCAGTCCGGGCAGCCCCCAGGCGACCGGCGCGGCGATGGCCAGCCCGGCCAGGGAGACGGACATCCAGCAGACCGCGAGGGCGGGTGATCCGGCGCTGCCCGCGGCGCCGATCGTGCCACCGAGCGCGAGTCCGCAGATCAGCACGGTTCTGCGGACCACCCACGGGTCACGGCCCCGGCGGATCAGCCGGTCCACCAGCCAGCCGCCCACGGCGAGTTCGGCCACCGTCGCCACCGCCCACGGAACCATCGAGTAGAAGCCGGACTGCAACAGCCGCACATGGAACTCCCGCTGAAGGAACTCCGGCATCCAGGTCAGCACGATATTGATGGTGTAGCCGTAACAGGCGAAACCACAGGCGACGACCCAGACCCGGCCGGAACGCAGGGCCGTGCGGAACTGCCGCAGCCCGCCCCGGTCGGTGTCCCGCGCCCCGCCCCGGAGGATGAACTCCCGCTCGGCCGGCCCCAGGGAGCGGTACTCGGACGGGTCCCGGTAGCCCCACCACCACACGGCGGTGAACAGCACACTGACCGCGGCGCAGAACAGGAACCCGGCCCGCCAGCCCCACTCGCTCATCACGAAGGCCAGCACCGGGAAGGCCACCATGTTGGCCAGCTTGGTGGCACCGTCGAACAGTGCCGTCGCCATCCCGCGCTCACTGACCGGGAACCACGCCGCGGTGGCCTTGGACGCCCCGACCATCGACGGCCCCTCGGCCACCCCGAGCAGCAGTCGCGCCAGGATGATCGGCCCGACCCCGCCGGCCACCGCGGTCAGCAGGCCCGCGACGGCCCACAGCGCGGAGGCGATCCGGGTGAGCCGCGAGACCCCCAGGAGGTCCACGAGCATGCCGGCGGGTAACTGCACCAGGCAGTACGACCACGTGAACGCCGAGAGCACCACCCCGAGTTGCTGAAGGTCCAGCCCGAATTCGTCGGCGATCGAGGAGCTCGCCACCGATATCGCCGTACGGTCAAGGAAATTGACGACGATACCGCCGGCGAGCAGTCCGCCGATCGCCCAACGGGTACGTCCACGGGGTTCCACGAGCGTGCGCCAGCCTTTCCTGGTGGGGCCTCGGAGCCGATGCCGGGCGGACGCTACTCCAGTCGCCGGGGCGGCAGCCGTCGGGGGTGTCGAGAAAAGGCGGTGGCGCGCCAGGAACGCGCCACCGCACCGCCCGCTCAGGTGTGCGGGCCCGCTGGCCGGCACCCCGAACAATGGCTGAAATTCAGGACCGGGCGCGCACCTGGCGCGCCGTCACGACACCACGTCCCGCAGCGGCTTGCCCTCCAGATGGCCGACGACGTTCTGCACCGCGGCCAGGGCGATGCGGACCAGGGTCTCCCGGGTGACGCCCGCGACGTGCGGGGAGAGCACCACATTCGGGGCCTTGAGTACGCGCAGCGCCGCCGTGGGCGGTTCCGGGTCGAAGACATCGAGCCCGGCCCCGGCGAGGGCGCCCGCCTCCAGGGCGTCGGCCAGGGCGTCCTGGTCGATGAGGGCGCCGCGTGCGGTGTTGATGACGAAGGCGGTGGGCTTGAGGAGGGCGAGGCGTCCGGCGTCCAGGAGGTGGTGGGTCCGGTCGGTGAGCGGGGCGTGCAGGGTGACGTAGTCGGAGGTGCGGAGCAGTGCGTCGAGGTCCAGGTGACGGGCGCCGCCGAGCCGGGCCTCGGTCTCCGGTCCGGCAGACCGCGGTCCCGTATAGACGATGGTCATGTCGAACGCGACGGCGCGGCGGGCCACTTCCTCGCCGATGTGGCCGAGGCCGATGATGCCGAGGGTCTTTCCGGAGAGTTCGGTCAGTGACTGCTGAAGGCGCGGCAGCGCCCAGTCGGCCTCGACCAGCGCCGTGTGGGCCGGGACCAGCTGCTTGGCGAGGGCGAGCATCAGGGCGAAGGTCTGCTCCGCCACATTCTGCTTCTCCGCGCCGCTGGAGCCGATGTTGCAGACCGGGACGCCCCGCTCGCGGGCCGCGTCCAGGTCGACGTAGTCGAAGCCGTGGCTGGCGCACTGGACGAGCTCCAGCTGCGGTGCGGCGGCGAGATGGCCCGCGGTGACCGGACTCAGCCCGGTGATCAGCAGGTGCGCTGCGCGCAGCGCCGCCGGATCCTCGTCGGCCGACTCGACGACGGTGACCCGGGCCCGGCCGGGGAACAGGCCGGCCAGCGCGGCCCCGGCGGCCCGGCCGCCGACATGCGGCGACACGACGGCGAGAACGTTCTTCACGGGCTGCGGGTCCGAGTGCGGCGCGGTGGTCATACGGATTCCTCGATGAGGTCGTCGGCGGTCAGGGTGGCGGGGCTCGCGTGCCCGGACAGCGCGAGGGTGAGATCGAACTCGGCGAGCAGACAGCGCAGGACGTGCTCCACGCCCGCCTGGCCGTCGAGGCCGAGACCGTAGGCGTAGGGCCGCCCCACCAGCACCGACTTCGCGCCCAGGGCGAGCGCCTTGAAGATGTCGTCGCCGGTGCGGATACCGCTGTCGAAGAGGACGGTGAGCCGTCCGGCGGCCGCCTCGACGACCCGGGGCAGTGCGTCGGCGGCGGCGACGGAGCCCGCCACCTGGCGGCCGCCGTGGTTGGAGACGACCACCCCGTCCACCCCGGCCTCGGCCGCCAGCAGCGCGTCATCCGGGTGCAGAATGCCCTTCAGCACGATCGGGCCGTCCCAGTTCTCCCGCAGGAACGCCAGGTCCGGCCAGGTTTTCGCGGGGTCGGCGAACATCCCCACGAAGTGCCGGACCGCCGCGTTCGGGTCCTCGTGGACCGGTTTGGCGAGCCCTGCCTGGAACGCGGGGTCGCTGAAGTAGTTGGCGGTGCCCACACCGTGCAGGAACGGCAGATATGCCTGGTCGAGATCGCGCGGCCGCCAGGCGAGGAGCGGGGTGTCGAGCGTGACGAACAGGGCGGTGTAGCCGGCCGCCTTCGCCCGGTGCAGAAAGCTCCTGGTGACCTCGCGGTCCTTCGCCCAGTACAGCTGGAACCACCGCTCCCCGTCACCCATCGCCTCGGCGACCTCCTCCATAGGCGTGCTGGAGGCGGAGGAGAGGATGTACGGCACGCCCTGGGCCGCGGCGGCCCGGGCGGCGGCGGGCTCGGCGTCCGGGTGCATGATCGACAGCACCCCGACCGGCGCGAGCGCGAGCGGCGCGGGCAGCGCGCGGCCGCACACCTCCACGGACAGATCACGTTCGTGCACATCGCGGAGCATCCGCGGGACGATCCGCCGGCGGTCCAGTGCCGCCCGGTTGGCGACGGCGGTGCTGCTGGTGCCCGCGCTGCCCGCCACATAACCGACCGGGCCGGGCCCGAGCCGCTGCTCGGCGAGCCGCTCCAGCCGGGTCAGATCCGTCGGCAGCCGCGGGACGGTGCCCGTCATGCCGTGAAGGTAGATCTCGTACTGGAAGTCCGCCCAGTGCTTCGCCATCCGTACGTCCCGCCTCTCGTCGCCGATCGTGCGTGCTCCCCGGAGATCCTGGCGACAGTGACAAGTCCCGTCCACCGCGCTGCGCACCACCCGCGGGACCGAGGACCGCCGACCGGCCCCCGCAATCCCCGTATCAGCCCTCCTTGTTGGCCTTGAGCTTCCGCCACACCGTGCTCAGCGCTTCGAGGTCCTGCCGGTCGAGGAGGTCGGTGAAGACCGGGGCCAGGCAGGCGCGCCGGGTGGCGTCGGCCGCCTCGAAGAGCTGGTGGCCTTCGGGGGTCAGGGAGACCTCGACGGAGCGGGCGTCGCGGGCCGACGGGGTGCGGGTGACCAGGCCGCGGCTCTGGAGGGCGTCGACGACGCGGGAGACCTGGCTGCGGCTGAGCATGGTGCTGTTGCCGAGCACCGAGGCCGGCACCGGATCCGGGCTGGAGGCGAGCCAGAGCATCACCTCGAACCAGGAGACCGGCAGGTCATGGGCCTTGCTCAGGGCGCGGTCCACGCGTTCGGTGAGCACGGTTCCGGCCCAGACCAGCCCGTAGAAGGCGTGATCGGCCACGGGCATCTCGGCCTGGGTGAGCTTCCTTTTCGCCATGCGACCAGGCTACCGGTTGCGTGTGCGCACACATAATGTTTAAGGTGTGTGTACACGCACCTAATCAAGCTCCGTACGGCCCGAAAGGCTCCCCATGTCTTCCCCCTCGTCCAAGGTTGTTCTGATCACCGGCACGTCCTCCGGCATCGGGCTGGCCGCCGCGGTGGCCGCGGCGCAGGCCGGCTGGCGGGTGGTGGCGACGCTGCGCGACACCGGCCGCTCCGGTGCGCTGCGCAAGGCGGCCGAGGAAGCGGGCGTGGAGCTCGATGTCCGGCAGCTGGACGTCACCGACGAGCGCTCCGTCGCCGCCGCGGTCGACGGGGTGATCGCCGATCACGGCCGCCTCGACGCCGTGATCAACAACGCGGGTGCCGGACACCTGGGCACCCTCGAAAACGAGAGCGTCGCCGAGGTGCGCGCCGTGATGGAGGTGAACTTCTTCGGCGTGCTCCATGTCTCGAAGGCGACACTGCCGCATCTGCGGGCCACCGGCGGCCGTCTGATCACCGTCACCAGCGTCGGCGGGGTCATCGGACAGCCCTTCAACGAGGCGTACTGCGCGGCCAAGTTCGCCGTCGAGGGCTACATGGAGAGCCTGGCGCCGGTGGCGGCCCGGCTCGGTGTGGCCGTGTCCGTGGTCGAGCCCGGGGCCGTGGCGACGGAGTTCGTGAACAACATCGGGGTCGACCGGGCGGCCGAGGTCGACGCCGCGGGCCCGTACGCGGACGCGTTGAAGGCGTACCTGGACCGCACCGTCGCGCAGTTCGCCAACGGCGCGCAGACTCCTGCCGAGGCCGCCGGGACCGTACTGGAGGCGCTCACCGCGGACCGGCCCGCGTTCCGCCTCCAGACCTCGGACTGGGCGCGCGAGTTCACCGGCGTCAAGCTCACCGACCTGGACGGCTCGGCGGTGGTCGGCCTCACGGGTGGCTGGGTCGGCTGACCGGGCAGGCGGGACCTCGCGCACACGCCGGATGCCGGGCGGGGGCGGGGGATCGGGCGTGCGCCTGACGTATGCGGCCTCCGGGCCCGGCCGGGCTGCTCGTGCGCGGCGGCTGCGGCCGGTGGTACGCGGTGGCTACGCCCGGTCGCGGGAGAGCGCCGGGACGCGCAGCCGGCTCGCGCTCTCGTCGTCGAAGTCCGCGCAGAAGGCGCCGAGGACGTCTTCGAGATGCTCCAGGGAGCGGACGGTGTAGAGGACGGGCTGGTAGCCGGAGATGCGGTACGGGGTGGCGGCCGCGGCGCGGAGGTCCAGGGGGCGGATCGTCCGCCCATCATGAGCGCCGATCTCGCCGTAGGACGACAGCAGGGCGGCGCCGAGGGCCTTGGGGGTGCCCGCCTCGGTGATCAGCCCGTATTCGAGGGTGAACCAGTAGACCCGGCTGAGGATGTCGAGGGCCTCTGCGGTTTCGGTCCGGTTGGCGGCCTGTCCGATGAGCCGGTACAGCCGGGCGAGGCGCGCGCACGACAGATGGACGCCATGCCCGAAGACATCGTGCAGAACGTCCGGTTCGGGCGCGTACAGCGGAACGGCGGGGTGGCGGACGAACTGCACGGCATGGAAGTAGCCGTGCTCCATCGCCCCCAGGAACCGCTCATTGGGCACCACCCCGCCGGCCAGTGTGAAGGCGAATCCGGTGCGCGCGGTGAGGGCGGCGCTGACCTCCGCGTGCTGCGGGATCCGGTCGGCGCGGATGCCCGCATCCTCACCGGCGTCCAGAACCGCACGGCAGGCGTGGGCATGGTGTGCCGGGCCGAGCGCCTGGTGAACCGCCCGCCAGGTGCGGTGCTCGTCCTCGGTGTAGTCGACGGCCGGGTAGGGCGCCCCCACCCGATGGCCTTCGGCCCGTGCGGCCAGGGCATCACGACGGCGCCGGTAGGCCGGGTCGCTGCGGCCGGGGTGCTGGTTCGCGTGCCCCAGCCGGCCGTCGGCGGAGATGGGGGTGTACTGCCACGCCGTGCTCATGTCCGTCACCTTGCTCCGCACCCAGGTGCATCGGGCGCCGTCCGCCGCCCACCGGCGTCTGCGGGGGATCGGGCGGTCGCCCTCACTTTCCTCAGGATCTCATCGAACGGGCCGGACGGCCGGGTGGCGCGCGGCCGACGAGGGGCTGGGTGGTGGACCGCTCGATACCCTTCGCCGCCGGCGCTTGCGCGCGCCCGCGAAGGGGCAATCCGTCGCAGAAATCAGCCTGCCGGGATTCCCGGGGAATTCCCTTTACTGCCGCTGTATTTGATTGTGGCGCGAGGGCGGTGATAATGCGGCGAGATTTCTCGTCATCGGGGCGGTGGCGGTGGCGGTGGCGGTCGGCGCGGCAGCTGTCCTGGTCCGGGGGACCGGCGCCGCAGCGGCTCTGCGACCCGCTCGGAAAGCTGTGTCCCGCATCTATTTTCCCGCTCTCCGTGTGGTCCGGTGCAGGGGCGAAAGGCGGCGGTCGTGTCGCCCGTGCGCTCGCGGTCCGGTGCGGTCGGACAACTCCGAGCGGATATGCCCCGGTTGACGGGTCGGTCGGCGGGGGAGTGGGTAGTGTTACCGCGCGTTACACTTCTGGATTCGAGGCCGAGTGACCGGCCGGTAAAAGGAACGTTCCGGAGTGATACGGAACGAATTGAACTTTTCGGTACTGTCCGGAACGCCCACCGGATGACGGCGGTTCAGAGAGTCAACTCACAACTCGCTTTCATATCGTTGTGACTTTGATTCTTGACGGTAGGGCCGGAGGTGGCGTTCACTTCAGCCGTTCTGGGCCGGTCAGGCGGCCCCTTTGGAGGTACCGGAAATGAATGCAATAATGCGGCGTGCCCTCACCGGCGCAGTGGCGATTTCGCTGGCAGCACCCTTGGCTGCCTGCGGAACCGACCAGAAGGATGCCGGTGCCGGCAAGGACTCCATAGGGTTGCTGCTCCCGGAGAACAAAGCGGCCCGTTATGAGAAGTTCGACCGCCGTATCATTTCCTCGCGCGTGGCCTCTCTTTGCCTCGAATGCGAGGTTGATTACCACAATGCCGAGCAGCAGGTCGACACCCAGAAGAGACAGTTCGACGCGCTGGTGAAGAAGGGCGTCAAGGTCATCATTCTGGACCCGGTCGACGCCGCGGCGGCCAAGAACTGGGTGGACTCGGCCGCCAAGAAGGGCGTCAAGGTCATCGCGTACGACCGGCTCGCCGAGGGCGATGTCGCGGCCTATGTCTCCTACGACAACGAGAAGATCGGCCGGCTCCAGGGGCAGGGGATCCTTGCCGCGCTCGGTTCCCAGGCGGCCGCTTCCGATGTCGTCATGATGAACGGCTCGCCGACCGACCCGAATGCGCCGGCCTACAAGAAGGGCGCCCACGAGGTCCTCGACGACAAGGTGAATAAGATCGTCTTCGAGAAGGACATCCCCGACTGGTCCGCGGCGGCGGCCAAGAAGGAGATGACCGATGTCATCAACGCCCAGGGCGCGACGGGCTTCGACGCGGTCTACTCGGCCAATGACGGTATGGCGGGCGGCATCGCCGCGGCGCTCAAGTCGGCCGGTATCAAGAATGTGCCGGTCGGCGGCCAGGACGCCGAACTCCCCGCGCTACAGCGGGTGGTAGCCGGAACCCAGTACTTCACCATTTACAAGGAAGTCCGGCCGGAGGCCGAAACCGCCGCCGAAATCGCCTTCCGTCTGCTGCGCGGCAAGAGCATCAAGTCCCTGACGACGACCACCGCCGACAGCAAGAGCAAGTCCGGTATCCCCGCCCGGCTGTTCAAGGCCCAGATCGTCACCAAGAAGAATATGAAGAACACCGTGGTGCGCGACGGCGCCGTCCGGACCGACCTGCTCTGCGAGGGCATCACCACCGCCTGCAAGTCCGTCGGCCTGGAGTGACGGCCCCTCATTGAGCGCCCCAAGGGCGGGAAGTGCCTGAAGGTGGCCGGGTGTTGATGCACCGGCCACCGTCGGCACGGCGCTCATCCCCCCGCCCGGCGTTCTCCACCCGGCGTCCCCCGCCCCGGCTCAGCGCGGCCCGGCGCCGCCCACCGCCTCGACCAGCGGCAGCATCCGGTGCGGCACCCGCTCCCGCAGCGCCATCTCCGTACGGGTGCGGACCACGCCCGGCAGGCTGATCAGCCGCTGGATCACATCCTCCAGATGCGCCGCGTCCCGTGCCACCACCCGGGTCAGCAGATCCCCGCCGCCGGTCGTCGAGAACGCCTCGATGATCTGCGGCACCTCCGCCAGCGCGTCGGCCACCTCCTCCAGATGCCCCTGGGTGACCTCGATGTGGATGAACGCGAGGACGGGGTGCCCGAGCGCGGCGGGGGACAGCCGGGGGCTGTAGGCGGTGATCACCCCGTCCCGTTCGAGGCGGTCGAGACGCGCCTGCACGGTGCCCCGGGCGATGCCGAGGAGGCGTGCGTACTCCCGGACGCTGGTGCGCGGCTGCTCCAGCAGCAGCCGCAGGATCTTGGCGTCCAGAGCGTCCACGGCCATGTCAACGGTCTCCTCACGAGTGGCTGAAAAGGAGCCGTCACCCTCGGTCACGCTCCTGCCCATTGGCCTGCTTCTGGCGGCCAGGAGGCCATGAGACTGTACCAATGGCCCAGCATGCACGACCTCTGTTGAGCAACCTGCCGACATGATGCTGTGATGGCCCTGTCGATGGCGCTGCGGACTTCCGCGGCGCCTTTTTCATGCGGGCTTGTCGAAGGGGCGGAAGCTGTGCTGAAGAGGGTGTTCGTGGCTCCGGATCCGGGACTGCTGCGGCTGCGCAGCGCCACCCGGTCCGTCCTCGGCATCGGCCTGGCGGTCACGGTGTGCGCGCTTACCGGCCACTCGCTCGTCGCGACCATCACCGGCGGGCTGGCCGCGCTGCTCGCCCTCTTCACGGTCACCGACGCCACCGTCCGCGGCCAGCTGATCACCACCGCGCTGCTGCCCGCGGTCGGCTTCCCGGTGCTCGCCGTCGCGGCGCTGCTGCACGACCACCCGCTGGGCCGGGACGCGGTCTTCGTCGCCGTCGTGGGCGCGGGCGTCTATGTGCGCCGCTGGGGGCCGCGCGGCCATGCCCTGGGCGTGTTCGCGTTCATGACCTTCTTCGCGACGCAGTTCCTGCACACGGTGCCGGACCAGCTGCCCGAGCTGTACACCGCGGTCACCCTCGCGCTGCTCGCCGCCGCCACCGTCCGCTTCGCCGTGTGGTGCTACGAGCTCCGGCTGCCCCCGGTGGCCGTGCCCGCCCCGCCGAGCGCCCGGGGGCTGGCCCGGACGACCACCCGCCAGGCGATCCAGGCGACCGCCGGCAGCGCCTTCGCCCTCCTCGTCGGCCAGCTGCTCTCCGAGCAGCGGTGGTACTGGGCCGTCGGCGCCACCTGGTGGATCTTCGTGAACACCACCTCGCGCGGCGAGACCCTGGTCCGCGGCTTCCGCCGGGCCCTCGGTACGGTGCTCGGCATCGCTCTCGGCCTCGTCGTCGCCGTCCCGCTGCACGGCGCGCTCGTCCCCACCGTCGCCCTTGTCGCGGTCAGCGTCTTCGGCATCTTCTACACGGCCGCGGTCTCCTACACCTGGATGATGCTCGCGGTGACGCTGATGGCCGGGCTGCTGTACGGGCTCCTGGGGGTGCTCGACCCCGCGCTGCTCACGCTGCGCCTCGCCGAGACCGGCGTGGGGGCGCTCGGCGCGGCGCTGGCCGTGCTCTTCGTGCTGCCCGTCACCACCCACGCCACCACCGACGCCTGGATCCAGCGCGCCCTGCGCTGCGTCCACCGGTGCACCGCCGAGGCCGCCGCCCGCCTCGCCGGCTCCCCGACGGCCGACCCCGCCCCGCACGTCGCCGAGCTCGCGCCGCTGCTGAGCCGGGTACGGCTCTCGCTCGCCCCGCTCGTGCACCCCCTCAGCCCGCTGCGCGCCCGTAAGGAACGGGCCCGTCAGGTGCTCGCGCTGCTCGACGACTGCGCCCGTGAGGTCCGCGGGCTGGCCTCCATCGCCGCCGACCCGGAAGCCTCCCACGACGCCCGGCTCACCGCCGCCTGCCAGCGCGTGGAAGCCGCCGTCGAGGCCCTCACCGCGCCGCGCAGCACCCGCCACCCGGTGGCCGCCGCCGTCGCGCCGTCGCAGCCGCCGGCGGCGGAACCCGCCCTCGTCCATCTGCACGGTCTGGAGCGGGCGCTGGCCGAACTCTCCGCGCCGCTGCGCAGCTCCCCGCGCTCCGAGCTGGTCGACGCCTGACCCGCGGCCCGGCCCCGCGTCCGGACGGCCCGCACCCTTCGCGGCGTCCTGCGCGCCTCCGGAGGGCGTACGGCCCGGGGCCGACGGCGGGAACCGGCCATCGCCCTGGATGCCGCCCCCGCGCCTGTTAGCGTCGCCGCAGCACCTCAACGGGCAGGCGGACGAGAGGCGGACCAGTGGGGACGAGCGCCAACGGCCGACGGGCCTACATCGGATCGTTCACCACGGCCGGCGGCCCCGGCATCACCACCGCGGCCGTCGACCCGGAGTCCGGCGCCCTCACCCCGCTGCACTCCACCGACGTCGTTCCCAACCCCTCCTACCTGGCGCCGAGCCCCGACGGCCGGTACCTCTACGCGGTCAGTGAGACCCCGGACGGCGCCGCGGCCGCCTTCGCCCTCACCCCACGCGGGCCCGAGCTGCTCGCCCCCGCCGTCCCCGTGGAGGGCGCCGACCCCACCCACCTCACCCTGGCCGACGGCCGGCTCGTCACCGCCAACTACAGCTCCGGCAGCGTCAGTACGCTCCGCGTACGGGCCGATGGCACCCTCACCGGCCCCGCCACCGTGCTCACCCACCAGGGCAGCGGCCCGCGGACCGACCGCCAGGAGGGCCCGCACGCCCATGCAGTGCTCCCCGACCCCGGCGGCCGCTGGCTGCTCAGCGTCGACCTCGGCACCGACTCGGTGCGCAGCTGCGCCCTCGGCTCCGGCGACGGGGCGCTGGCCGTACACACCGAGGCGGTCCTGCGGCCCGGCAGCGGCCCGCGGCATCTCGCCTTCCACCCGCGCGGCGACCGTGCCTATGTCGTCAATGAACTCGATCCCACGGTGACGGTCTGCCGCTGGGACGCCGACCGGGGCGTGCTGACGCCGCTGGGGGAGACCGGCCTCCTCCCGGCCGGGGCCGCCACGGAGGGCACCTTCCCCTCCGAACTGGTCATCTCCCGGGACGGCCGGTTCGCCTGGGCCGCCAACCGGGGCCACGACAGCCTCTCGGTGCTCTCCCTCGTTCCGTCCGGCGACACCGCGACGCTCGTCACCACCGTCCCCTGCGGCGGCCATTGGCCCCGTGACCTGGCGCTGCACCCCGACGGGCGGCACCTCTACGCCGCCAACGAGCGCTCCGGCGAGGTCACCTGGTTCACCGTCGACCCGGCGACCGGCATCCCGGCCCGGGGCGGATCCGTGGCGGCACCGGCCGCCTCCTGCGTGGTCTTCGTCTGACCTGTCCGGGGCCGCCTCACCCTTGCGGGAAGGTCCCGCCGAAGTACACCTGGGTCTCGGTGACCCGGCCGTCCCGCACCGTCATCACCTCGACATTGCGATGCCGCTCGCCCGTCGTCAGCTCGTACGCGTACCGGACGAAGACCTGCTCGCCATCGAGGGCCACGGCATCGAGGATCTCCTGCCGCCGGAGCCGGTCCGCCGTGGGAAAGCAGATGTCGAGGAACGCGGCCTTGCCGATGTGATCGTCCTGCGGGCTGGTGAAGACGAAGTCCTCGGCGAGCAACCGGTCCATGGCCGCGCGGTCCTGGGCGAGATAGGCCGCGAAGGCGGCGCGGACGACATCGATGGGCGACATGAATTTCCCTCCTGGGCGGCCCGCTCGCCACGAGGGACGGGCGGTCGGCGCATGGTCTTTACAGGACGTTAGACCTGGCGGGATGCCCTGACCCCTCGGTCGGCGCGTCAGGGGGACGGCAAGTGCCCTGTGCGCGTCTCTCACGGACGTAGGGCCGTCCGCCCGCCCGCACCGCCCCCTTCGCCCTGCGGCGCCGTCTGGCGGGCGTCTGCGCCGCTCGGAGCGGAATCGGACCCCTTGCCTCCGCCCGGACAAGGCGAAGGGCCGCCCCGCGCACTGCGCGCGAGGACGGCCCTTCGGAGAACGGTGTCCGGTCCCTTCGACTAGCGGACCGGAACCCCCTGCGTCTGCGTCGGAAGGGTGATCCCCACCGCCGCCGCGTAGTTCGAGAGCACCAGCCGGCCCACCGTGCCGTAGGCGCCCAGCGCCTCGGCCGACGCGCAGCCGGCTTCCGCCGCGGCCGCCCCCAGCAGGCCGTCGCTGATCTCCGGGCCGATCAGGTACGGGGCCAGCGCCAGCTGCTGCGAACCGGATTCCCGCAGCTGCTCGGCGGTACGGGAGATGGCGCCCTCCTGGTCCAGGGCGGCGGCCAGCACCGGCACCGCGAGCCGCGCGGAGAGCAGCATGCCGGTGATTCCGGCAGCCTGTACGGCCTCCTCGCCGCCCACGGTGGCGAGGATGATGCCGTCCGCGGCCGTGGCGACCGTGAACAGCCGGGCACGGTCGGCCCGCGCCAGACCGGCCTCGGACAGCCGGACGTGCAGCGCCTCGGCGAGCAGCGGGTGCGGGCCGAGGACATCGGTCAGCTCGGCACCGGAGCCGCTGTTCATCATCGCCTGGCGTATCCGGCGCAGCAGGGCGCTGTCCGGTCCGGCCAGCAGCGGCACCACCACGGCGGCGGGGCCGGGGTCGGGCTGTCCGTCGGCGCCCACCCGGTCCTTGTGCTCGGCGGCGGCGTGCGCCAGTACGGCCTCCAGGGACGGGAACTCGTCGTCGCCACCATCGACATAGCCGATCCGGGCGTCGAGGCCCGGGAGTTCGGAGCGGGCGATGCTGGAAACCTCCTCCGCCAGGCTGCGCGAGGCGCCGGACGGAGTGCCGGGTACGGCGAGCACCAGGGCGGGCGCGCCCTCGGGTGCGGCGAGCGGTTCCGGCTTGCGGTGGCGGCCGGACTGCCGCGCACGCGGCATACGTACCGGCAGACCGGGTGCGGCTCCCGGGCTCGGGGAGGCGGCGTCAAAATCGGGCGAGCCAGGTGCGGGCCCAGTGGGGGAACTCATGGCGTCGCATGCTAACGCCTCGGACCACCCCCGCGCGGAGGGAGGGTTCGGTGGAGCGGTATCCGTCCCGATTTATCCCGCGCGTCACCCCGGCGCAGGCCATGTGATCTGCAACAACTTCCGATCCGTGGGCAGCGTCAGACGGTCGCTGGCCAGTGCCGCGGCGATGGTCAGCGCCCCGTCCAGCGGGTTCCCGGCGGCGGCTGTCGTACGGGCCCGCGGTAGCCGCTCGGCGAGTGCCGTACGCAGCGGAGCCAGCAGGGGTTCACCCATGCCGAACAGCCCGCCGGTACAGGCCACCGTGCTGCCGGCGCCCGGCGGGCAGACCGCGGCCGCGGCATCGGCGACATGGCCCGCCGCGGCCCGCAGGATGCCGAGGGCCACCGCGTCGTCCCCGGTGGCGCAGCGGGCGACCTCCGGGGCGAACGAGGCCAGCACGGCGGGCCGGTCGGGGCGCGGGTAGAGCGCGCCGGGCAGCTCCGCGACCGGTCCGAGCACCGCTTCCGCGCGCGCCAGCAGGGCGGCCGAGCCGCCCGGCCGCCCGTCGTACGCGCGCAGTGCGGCCTCCAGCCCGGCGCGGCCGATCCAGGCGCCGCCGCCGCAGTCGCCCAGCAGATGGCCCCAGCCGTCCGCGCGGCGCCAACCGCCTTCCGGGGTCAGGTCGGTGCCCAGTGCGATCATGCCGGTGCCCGCGGCGACCACCGCACCGGGGCGCTGGCCCAGCGCCCCGGCGTACGCGGTGACCGCGTCCGCGGCGAGGGCGACCTGCCGCACCCCGAACGCGGTCGCCAGCGCGCCCGGCAGCCGGGCGCGGAGCTCCTCGCCCAGCGTGGCCATACCGGCCGCCCCCACGCACACCGCGGCGAACCCGTCAGCCCCGGTTTCCCGCGCCAACTCCGCTGCGGCGGGCAGGAGTTGGGACAGCAGATGCTCCGCGTCGAGGCCCGCGGGGCCGGTGCGCACCGGCTCGTCCGAGGCGCGGGTGGCCAGCGGCCGGGCCTCGGCGTCGTCGGCGCGGGCGACGGCGCACCGCAGCCCCGAGCCGCCCGAGTCGACGCCGAGGACATGGCCGGCCCGGAGGGTGTCCGGGCGGCGTCCGGCCGGCTCACCCAAAGCCGCGGGCGTCCTGCTTGAGCGCGGTGTCGACGGTCAGAGCCGTGGCGACCACCAGGCTCAGCAGCGGGTCGGGCAGCTGCTGGTGAATCTGGAGGACGTAGTTGTCCGCGCTCGTGAACATCGTCTTGGCGAGGCCCTCCCAGGTCTTGGTGATCCGGGCGACCTCGGTGTCGGCGTGGTCCACGATGGCGAAGTTCCAGGCGCGCCAGTTCTCCGCCTTGATGGCGCCGATCTGCTGGCCGTTGACCATCATCGCGAAGTTGATCTTCCCGATGGCGTTCTGCTGCACGATCTCGCCGACCGGCGAACCGTCCGGACGCTGCACGATCACCTTGGACTTGATGAACTTCGCGGGCCGGGTCAGCACCAGCTGAGGCTGGCCGTACGCGTCCCGGATCTCCAGCTTGTGGGTCATGTACTGATCGAGGCTGGAAACCACCCGGAGCACCTTCTTGGCCGTGCTCTGGCCGACCTGGACAACCGCGCCCAGGGTGTTGCCGTGCTGGTCGAAGACGCTGTACTCGTTCGTGACCTCGATGAGCTTGGCCTTCTGGTTGACCACCAGCACCGGTTCGGTGAACAGGGTGCCACCACCCGGCCCGCCGGGTGCCACGCCGGCCTGCTGCTGCACCTGCTGCTGCACCGCGGCCGGGTTCCCACCCGGCTGCCCCGCCATCGGCTGCTGTCCGTACGGCTGCTGCATCGGCTGACCGGGCATCGGCTGGCCAGGCATGGGCTGGCCAGGCATGGGCTGGCCGGGCGCCTGCTGCGGGTGGCCGTAGCCCTGGCCGTGCGGCGCGCCGCCCTGCTGCGGACCCGGATACGGCGCCTGGCCCGGTGCCTGCGCGGGCTGCTGCGGAGCGAACTGCTGCGGCATCTGCTGCTGCGGGGGCTGGTGGGTGGCCTGCTGCGCGGGCGCCTGCTGAGCCTGTTGGGGGCCGGGCTGTGGTGCCTGGCCCTGGGCGGGCGCCGCGGCCTGTTGTCCCGGGTGGGTGTGCTCCGTCCACTGGGACCCGTCCCACCAGCGAAGTTGGTGGGGGGTGCCCTGCGGGTCGGCATACCAACCCGCAGGGATGTTCGCATTCGTCATGCGGGGCACACTATCGCCCGGGGTCAGGGCAGCCTCCAGTCGACGGGCTGGGCGCCCTGCCGCACCAGGAGCTCGTTCACCCGACTGAACGGCCGTGAGCCGAAGAAGCCCCGGTCGGCGGACATGGGGGAGGGGTGGGCGGACTCGACGGCCGGCAGCTCGCCGAGCAGTGGCCGCAGATTGCGGGCGTCGCGCCCCCACAGCACCGACACCAGCGGGCGCCCACGCGCCACCAGCGCCCGGATGGCCTGCTCGGTGACCTCTTCCCAGCCCTTGCCGCGGTGCGCGGCGGGCTTGCGGGGGGCCGTGGTCAGCGCCCTGTTCAGCAGCAGTACGCCCTGGCGGGTCCACGGCGTGAGATCGCCGTTCGAAGGGCGGGGGAGTCCGAGGTCGGAGTGCAGCTCGCGGAAGATGTTCTCCAGGCTTCCGGGCAACGGGCGGACGTCCGGTGCCACGGAGAAGCTGAGTCCGACCGCATGCCCGGGGGTGGGGTAGGGGTCCTGTCCCACGATGAGGACCCGGACCTCGTCGAAGGGCTGTTGGAAGGCGCGCAGCACATGGTTGCCGGCCGGGAGATAGGTGCGTCCCGCGGCGATCTCCGCCCGCAGGAAGTCACCCATCGCGGCGATCCGTCCGGCGACCGGCTCAAGTGCCTTGGCCCAGCCCGGTTCGACAATGTCTTGGAGAGGTTGTGCAGCCACGGGATCACCCTACTGGCCGCGGCCCCCTCCTCTTCAACCGATGGCCCGAGCCCGGCCGCCCGGAGCGGCGGGACACCCCAACTGCCCTGCCCCACCGCTCCGTTACCCGGTGCTCCGGCCCTCTCCCCGCCCTCCATGCTCCCCCTCAGGCAACAGCGGCCGCCCGTACGCACAGCACATCCGGCAGATGGGAGGCGAGCTGCTGCCAGCTGTCGCCGTCGTCCGCGCTGGCGTACACCTCGCCGTTGCGGTTGCCGAAATACACCCCCGCGGGGTCGCTGTCGTCGACGGACAGCGCGTCCCTGAGCACCGTGCCGTAGTGGTCCTCGCGCGGCAGGCCCGCGCTGAGCGGCTCCCAGCTCCGGCCGGCGTCGGTGGTGCGGTAGACCCGGCAGCGGTGCTCGGCCGGCACCCGGTCGATATCGGCGGTGATCGGGAAGAGGTAGGCGACATCCCCCGTGCGCGGATGCGCGGCCACCGCGAAACCGAAGTCCGAGGGGAGTCCGCTGCCGATATCCGTCCAGGTCGCGCCCGCGTCATCGCTGCGGTAGACGCCCCAGTGGTTCTGCAGATACAGCCGGTCGCGGTTGACCGGGTCCTGTGCGATCTTGTGGACACACTGGCCGAACTCCGGATGCTGATCCGGCAGGAAGACCGCCTTGACGCCCTTGTTGGAGGGTGCCCAGCTGGCGCCCCCGTCACGGGTACGGAAGACCCCGGCCGCCGAGACGGCGACGGTGACTGCGTCGGCGTCCCGCGGGTCGGTGATCACCGTGTGGACGGCCAGTCCGCCGCCGCCCGGCACCCACTGCTCCCGGCTCGGGTGGTCCCACAGCGCCCGTACCAGCTCGAAGGTCTCGCCGCCGTCCTCGGAGCGGAACAGGCCCCCGGGCTCGGTGCCCGCGTAGACCACATCGGGGGCGGCGGGCCCGGCCGGATGCAGCTGCCACACCCGCTCCAGCGAAGTCCCGGTGTCCGGTGGGTACTTGACCGCGGGTCGGGCGGGCTCGTGCCAGGTTTCACCCAGGTCGTCGGAGTGGAACACCGACGGGCCCCAGTGGGCGCTGTCGGCGCCGGCCAGCAGCCGGGGGGTCGCGCGGCGGGTGTCGATCCCGAGGGAGTACACCGCCTGGGCGGGGAAATGGGGACCGCTCAATTCCCAGTCACCGTGCCGTCGACGGCCGATGAAGAGCCCTTTGCGCGTGCCCACCGCGAGTAGTACGTCAGTCATGCCGGAACACCTCCGGGACGCCGTTGTCTCAGATAGTGGCAAGTCTGCACCCGACCACTGACAATGGCGTCCCGGCAGGCATCCGTGCAGGTCGGACGGTGCGGCACCCGCTCTCGCCCACGGCTGCCGCACGGCCCTTGGACGACTCAGACGGCCGCCCGGTGGTACGGCTGCGGCAACGTGATCTCCGCACCCAGTTCCCGCGCCGCGTGCTGCGCGAAGCTGGGGGAGCGCAGCAGCTCACGGCCGAGCAGCACGGCGTCGGCCTGACCGTCCGCGATGATCTTCTCGGCCTGCCGCGCCTCGGTGATCAGGCCGACCGCGCCCACCGCCAGGCCGCTCTCTTTCCTGACCCGCTCCGCGAACGGCACCTGGTAGCCGGGCCCCGCGGTGATCTTGGCGTCGGGTGCGTTGCCGCCCGAGGAGGTGTCCAGCAGATCGACGCCGTGCTCCCGCAGCTCGCGGGCGAAGCGCACGGTGTCGTCGGCCGTCCAGCCCTCGCGCGCGTCGCTCTCGTCCTCGGTGAGCCAGTCGGTCGCCGAGATCCGGAAGAAGACCGGCAGTTCGTCGGGCCACACCGCCCGTACGGCGTCCACGACCTCCAGCGCGAACCGGGTCCGGTTCTCGTACGAGCCGCCGTACTCGTCGGTGCGCCGGTTGGTGAACGGGGAGAGGAACTCATTGATCAGATAACCGTGCGCACCATGGATCTCGGCCACCTGGAAGCCCGCCGCGAGCGCCCGCCGGGCCGCCGCGCCGAACTGCGCGACGCGCTCCCTGATCTGTGCCACGGACAGTTCCGCCGGCGTCGCGAACCCGTCGTCGAACGGCACCGGGCTCGGCGCGACCGGCTCCCATCCATGCCGCTGACCAGGGAGGATCGGGGCGCCGCGATCGACCCAGGTGCGCTCGGTGGACGCCTTCCGGCCGGCGTGGGCGAGCTGGATGCCCGGAACGGTGCCCTGGGTCTTGAGGAAGTCGGTGATCCGCCGGAACGCCTCGGTCTGGGTGTCGTTCCACAGCCCGAGGTCGTACGGGGTGATGCGCCCCTCGGGGCTCACCGCGGTCGCCTCCGCGAGGATGAGGCCGGTTCCGCCCGTCGCCCGCGCGGCCAGGTGCTGGAAGTGCCAGTCGCCGGGCGCCCCCTCCGCCGGGCCCTCGGGGGCCGCGGAGTACTGGCACATCGGGGCCATCCAGAGGCGGTTCGGGACGGTCAGCGAGCGAAGGGTGATGGGCTCGAACAGTGCGCTCACAGCAGGCTCCTGTACCTGAAGATGAACGGGTACCGGCCGGAACCCGCAGTCATACGATAGTCGTCGTACTACGGTGGATGTCAAACTACGAAGCTCCTCGTACAATGGGCGGGCGGGTCGGTGCGCCAGGCCCTACCGCGTCCCGCAGAACGAATCAGGAGCCGTCATGCCGACCGAAACGACCTCCCCGCGCGCCCCGTCGGGCTCCCGTTCGCTGGAGCATCCGGCCCGTGAGGACATCCGGCTCGCCGAGGTGCTGCATGCGCTCGCCGACCCGATGCGCCTGCGCATCGTCCGCGTCCTGGCGGCCGCCGAGGGCGAGCTGAACTGCGCGGACATCGAACTCCCGGTCAGCAAGTCGACCTGCACCCACCACTTCAGGGTGCTGCGCGAGCACGGCGTCATCCAGCAGCTCTACCGGGGCACGGCCAAGATGAACGGACTGCGCCGGGCCGACCTGGACGAGCTCTTCCCCGGCCTGATCGACGGAGTCCTCCGGGGGGCGGAGCTTCAGGCGAGCCGCCTCGGGGAGGGGTGAGCGGGCGCCAGCCGGTGCGCACCTCAGCGGCGGACGTGCCCGGCCCGCCCGTGTAGTCGGCTCGCCCGCGTGTCGGCCCACCCGCGTGGTCGGCCGGCCGGCCCGCCGGTCAGCTGAGCCGTTCCGCCGCGTGCGCCGCGTCCAACAGCCCTGACCAGTCCGGCAGCTTGACGGTGCCCCGCCCCAGCCCACGCCCCCACTCCGCCTCGGCGGCCTCGATGGCCAGCCAGCCCGGCCAGGTGACCGGCCGCTGCCCCGCCCGGATCAGCGCCGCCACCGGATCGCCGGCCGTGGCGTGCCCCGCCAGCGCGGGGGCGTCCGCCAACAGGGACAGCGCGGTCTCCTTCGCGCACGGCCGGTTCGTGCCGATCACCCCCGTGGGGCCCCGCTTGATCCAGCCCGCCACGTACACACCCGGGAGCGGCGCCCCGTCCCGCAGCACCCGCCCCGCCTCGTGCGGCACGGTTCCCGTCGTCTCGTCGAACGGCAGACCGGGCTGCGGTGTCCCCCGGTAGCCGACCGAACGCAGCACCAACTGCCCCTCGATCTCCTCGAATTCACCGGTGCCCGACACCCCGCCGTGCCCGTCCGGAGCCGTCCGCTCGAACCGGACCGCGCGCACGCCGCCGGCATCCCCCAGGATCTCGACCGGCCGCAGGAAGAACCGCAGATGAATACGGCGGCGACGGTGCGCCGGCGGTGACTCCGGCGCGGTGTCCGGGCGCTGCGGTCCGGCCGCCGGCCGCTCCGCCCAGCCGCGCAGCACCTCGACATTCCGCCGCGCCACCGCGGGCAGCGCGCCCGGGTCCCGGTAGGCCGGGTCCAGGGCCAGCTCCTCGGGTCGTACCCGTACGTCCGTATCCGGAAGGGAGCCCAGCTCCCGTAGCTCCTTGGTGGTGAACTTGGCCTGGGAGGGGCCGCGTCTGCCGACCATCCAGACGTCCTCGACGCGGCTGTCCGCGAGCGCGCTGAGCGGCCCCTGCGGCATGTCGGTCGCGGCGAGTTCGGCGGCGCCACGGGACAGCATCCGCGTGACGTCCACCGCCACATTCCCCACCCCGATCACCAGGGCGGACCTGGCCGCGAGGGTGAAGCGGAGTGCGGCGGCGTCCGGATGCGCGCTGTACCAGGCGACGAACTCGGTCGCCGAATGGCTGCCGGGCAGCTCCTCGCCGGGGATGCCCAGATGCCGGTCGATGGCGGCGCCCACACAGAACACCACCGCATCGAAGATCTCCCGCAACTCCGCGACGCCCAGCCCCGGTGCCCCCACCTCGACGTTCCCCACGAAGTGCGCCCGGGGGTGCTCCAGCACCGTGCGCAGATTGTTCTGCAGCGACTTGATCTTCTCGTGGTCCGGCGCCACGCCGTAGCGCACCAGACCGTACGGGCAGGGCAGGCGGTCCAGGACGTACACCTCGAGGTCCGGTACGGCCTGCTGCTCGATCAGGGACTGGGCGGTGTAGACGCCGCTGGGCCCGGAACCGATCACTGCGACACGAAGCACGAGTGGCCCCTTCCGCGGAATACCCCCAGGATCGCACCGGCAGGCACGCGACGGGAGATGCGCTATCGGGGTTGCTCCCCGTGGGATGAGCGTGCCGCGCTACTGGGCCGGGTGAGCGGGGGGCTAGGTTTTCAATGTGTCGGAAAGTGACTTTTATACCGTTAATCACCGATATGAAGCCCAGGGCGCGCCCTTGGAGTGGCCCACGTGGGAGCTTCAGGCGCACGGCTCCGCCGCGCCCGCTCCCGACCCCGCCGCTCCCGACGATCCGGCCGGCGCCGCCGGTCCCGGGTGTCCGCTGCCCCGGCTCGACCCGTTGGGCCCCTGGTGCAGCGCCCGGCTGACCTTCGCCGACGGCGCCCGGGTCGATGTCCTCGTGACGGTCTCCGACGACCACATCACCGTCGAGGACGTACGGGCCGACCCACCGCTGACCCTCGACGGCCTCGCCGACCTCGCCCGCTGGATCGAGGGCCCCCTCGACGACGCCTTCCGGGCGGCCACCGGGCAGCCACGGAAGACCCGGCCCACACCACGGCAGGCCGGCCCGGCGGACGCCCCACCGGAACGGGCCGGGGGACCGCAGGCCGGGCCGCCACCGGAGCCGGGACGCGGCGCGGCGCCCGAACCGCTGCGGGGCCCGCGGCCGGCGTCACCGCACGGGCCGACACGGCACACCCGGCCCACGGGCGGACCGGCGCCGTCGGGCGAGCCGGAATCGGCACCGAGGGCGGCCGGGGCGGAGACGGCGGCCGGAGCCGCGGAGCGCGCGACGTGTACGACGGGCGAGGCGGCCGGGTCGGGCGCGACGGGAGCGGGGGCGCGGGAAACGGGGTCAACGGGCGCGACGGGGCTCGGCCAGGGTGAGGGCGTAGTGCACCGGACCGCGCCGGAGACCGGCTTCGGCCACCGCGCCGACCCTCGTACTGCCGCGTCCGGCTCACCTGCTGAGCCGAGCTGCGAGCAGGCCGGTGAGCAGCCCGGTGAGCAGCCCGGTGAGCGAGACTCCCGGCGGTCCGCCCCCGCCGAGGCGTCCGTGCCCGCCGCGTCCCCGACGCCCCCCGACGCCGCGGAGCCGTCTCCGTCGTCTTCCTCCGCCCCGCCGGTCGAGCGTGCCCGCTCCGCCGTTCTCGCCCGGACGCGGACCGGTGAGCGTCGCAAGATCGCCGCGGACGCGTACCGGCAGGCGCAGCGGGAGGGGCGCGATCCGGTACTGGCCGTCATGCACGCCACCGGCCGTAACCGCCGAAGGTCGCTGCGGCTGATCGCCGGCGCCCGCGACGAGGGCCTGCTGACGCCCCGTCACAACAAGCGTTAGGGCCTGTCGCCCCGACCTTCGTGGGCCGGCCTGCGGTACGGAACGCCGGACCGCAGGCCCACGGGGGCCGGGGAGGCAGGCCCTGGCGGCGCGGCGTCAGCGCGTCAACTCGGGCCGGCACTCGTCCGGCGGGACCCCCAACTCCCATGCCAGCCCGTACCGGTGGAACAGTTCGGTACGCAGCCGCGCCCGCGGCATGGCCGCTCCCGGCAGCAGCATCGCTACCACCGCTCCCATCAACAGCGCCCGCAGCAACGGGTAGTCGGCATCGGGATCGGACGAGCCGTACGCCATGACCGTCTCCCGCAGCAACTGCGCAAGCCGTTGCTGCTCGGGGCACTGGATGAACCCCTCGGCCGTCAGAATCCCCGCCATATGTGTCCGCATCAGCAACGGATGATCATGCGCCAGCCCCTGGATCGCGTCGATGGCCCGTGCCATCAGCTCCTGCCCCGCCTCCGGTCCGCTCGGCCGCGGGGCGCGCTCCAGCGCCGCCTGTAGCGTGCGATGCATCAGCCGGTGCACGGCGGACTGGAGCAACTGCCGCTTGCCGGGGAAGTAGTAGGAGACCAGCCCCCGCGCGACCCCCGCCTCCCGGGCGATGTCCGCGAGCCGCGTCGCCTCATAGCCGTGCTCGCCCACCAGCTCGACCGTCGCCTGGAGCAGCCGCTCACGGGAGCGCCGCCGCAATTCTTCATTGACCGATGCGCTGCGGGGGGACATCCTGTAACTCCTGCGTTGACTGGTTGGAGGCCAACGAACTCAGTATGACTCCGGATCCCCGCACCTGGAACGGATCCGGTCAAGCTGCCCGATTCGGGCGACGCGGGGGATCGCCCGAACCGGGTGAACGTGAGGCCGGGGACGGCCTCTTGACCTGCGACTACCCAGGTCGAGGGGCCGCCCCCGACTCATGTGGGGGAGGGGCCGGTTTCTCCGGTCTCTGCCGGCGCCTCTGAACGCACCTCACCGAGCCTTGGCCGGCTCTCGTCCGCCTTCTCCAGTGCACTTCCCGAAGTTTCCTGACGGTGCGTCAGGGCAGCGCGGCGGCAGTGTGCGACACGGGGCGGAACGTCCGGAAGGTGCGGGTCAAGCGGCCAGGGCCTGCTGCCCGCCCGCTGCGCGTACACAGGAGCTGAGCGGGTCAGCGTGACGTGGCGAAGGCGGCGCGCAGTGCGGAGCCGCGAGTGATGAACGCGGCGCGGATGACGGGCAGCATGCAGACGACCTGCATCACCGCGTACCACGGAGGGCAGACACCCGGGATCAGATCGACGCCGACGATGGCGATCGGCATGATGACGGCGAGGGTGCTCACGCGCTCGAAGGCCCGTCGGGATCCCCGGGAAGCAGAGACGGTCAACCGGTGGATCAGCACGGCGACTACAGGCAGCAGGACTGCCCGGACCCACATGAACGTGTTCACCGGATGACCGCTGCTGGACACCGCGATGACCGCCAGGAGGGCGACGGCGCTGAGTGCGCCGTAGACCTTGATGCTGTTCTCCGCCGTGCCGAAGGCTGCTTGGGCGCGGGGGTTGTTGAGGAGCGCCGCCGCAGTCGTGTGCTTGTCGGTTTCCCTCGTGTGCTTGTCGGTTTCCATGCTCACCGACGCTATGAAGCGCCCGGCTGACGGGGTATCCGCCTGGACCCACGGGTGGGTGGGGCTAGCCCCACTCCCCGGCCGACCAGGCCCGTAGCGGGCTCCGCGCGGTGCACAGTGGAAGCACCGAACGGAGAGCGAAGGCAGAGACATGAGACAGCTGGGTTCGTGGCCGGCGCGGGCCGCTACGGGGTTCGTCAGGGCGTGCGTCGTGGCGGTGGTCAGCATGCTGGTCCCGTCCGTGTGGGCCGCCGCCGTGGTGCTGGGGATCTGGTGGGGGGCGGGGAACCCGTGGTCGTGGGTGGCGCCGGTCGTCATGGTGTGCGTGGGCACCCTCGCCCTGTCCCGCCCGGTCTGCCGGATGGTTCGCTTTCTCGTCGCGAGGTGGACGGCCACCGTCATCCCCGCCGGATACCGGCAGGCCCCGCCGGTGACGCGGCTGTCCACCGGGTACTGGTGGAACGGCTTCAACTACGAGCGCACCCGCCGCGACGCCCTCATGGACCAGCAGTGGCGGGTCCGGTGGAAGGACCCCGCCAACTGGCGTGATCTGCGGTTCACGGCGATCGTGCCGCTCACCGCTGGCGTGGTCGCGTGCCTGCCGCCGGCGGGCGTGGCAGCGGCGGTCCTCGGGCTCGGCCGGCCGGGGCCCACCGCGGGCCTTGTCGGGGCGCTCGGCCTGGTGGTGGCCCTCGCCTGTGCCCCGTACGCCTGGCGGTGTGTGGGGCCGGTGGCCGTCCGCTTCCTGCGCCCGTCGCCCGCGATGGCGCTGGCGGACCGGGTGGACGAGCTGACCGCCCAACGCGCGGACGCGACGGTCGCCCAGGCCGCCGAGATCCGCCGGATCGAGCGGGACCTGCACGACGGGGCACAGGCCCGCTTGGTCTCCCTCGGGCTCTCCCTGACGACCGCCGAGAAGCTGATGGAAACCGACCCCGCCCAGGCCAAGGCGCTGATGCGGGAAGCGCGGGCCGGTGCCACCGCCTCGCTGACCGAGCTCCGCGAACTGGTCAAGGGAATCAACCCACCCGTGCTGAACGACCGAGGGCTCGTCGATGCCGTGCGCGCTCTTGCCCTGGACAGCCCGCTCGAAGCAGTGGTCAGCGCAGACCTTCAACTCAGCCTGGACCCGCCGATCGAGTCCGCCCTGTACTTCGCCGTCACCGAACTGCTGACCAACGCGGTCAAGCACGCCCATGCGACCCGCGCCCGGATCTCCCTCACCCAGGACGACACCGAAATCGTCATCGATGTCGAAGACAACGGCCGCGGCGGAGCCGGCCTGCGGGCCGACGGCGGACTCGCGGGGCTGCGCCGCCGCCTCGTGGTCTTCGACGGCGCCCTGGAGATCACCAGCCCGGAGGGCGGCCCGACCCGGGTGAGGATGATGGTGCCGTGCGCATCGTTGTAGCCGAAGACCTCTACCTCCTGCGTGACGGGATGGTTCGCCTCATCGAGGCATACGGACACCAGGTGGTGGCGACCGCGGCCACCGGACCCGAGACACTGCACGCGCTGTTGACGTGGCGGCCTGATGTCGCCGTCGTTGACATCCGCATGCCACCGACCCAGTCGGACGAGGGCCTGCGCGCCGCACTTGCCGCCCGCAGCGAACTGCCCGGACTGCCCGTCCTGATCCTGTCCCAGTACGTCGAGCAGCTGTATGCCCGTGAACTCCTGGCCGACGGCTGCGGCGGCATCGGCTACTTGCTCAAGGACAGCGTGTTCGACGCCGATCAGTTCATCGACGCGCTGGAACGCGTCGCCGTCGGCGGGACCGCCATGGATCCGGCCGTCATCGCCAAACTCCTGTCCAGCGGGCCCTCGAACCGACGGCTTGAACGGCTCACCGAACGCGAACACTCCGTGCTCGGCCTCATGGCCGAAGGGCTGTCCAACCAGGCCATCGGCCAACGGCTCTTCCTCAGCGAAAGCGCCATCAGCAAGTACACCACCTCGCTGTTCGGCAAACTCGGCATCACCGATGACGGCAACAGCAACCGCCGCGTCCTCGCCGTTCTCGCCTACCTGAACAAGCCCTGACGTGCCTTGACCCCACCGTCAGTCGCGGCGTTCATGAGCATCCCGTGGCGGGTTTCTGACGTATCCGGGTCATGCTCCGTTCAGCGGCCTCGCCGAGCGCCCGGCCGCTGTGAGCTGTCGAGCGTGGTGAGCCACTGGGCGACGGTGGCGTCGATGAACTCGTCGGTGACCTGGCCACGGTCGAGGAAGAGCCGGGCCAGGACGGGCCCGTAGAGCAGGGTGAACTCGGCGTCGTCGATCTGGACGCCGGAGGGCTCCAGCAGGGTGTTGAGCGACGCGTGCCGGTCCTGGCCGATGCGCACCAGGGCCTGGGCGCTGTCGGGATCGTGATCGGCCTGGGCGGTGACGGCCAGCACCGCGGTGCGGATGGCCGGTTGGCTGATGCCGTCGCGCAGGCTCTTCAGCCAGTTGGTGGCCACGGTGCGGACATCGCTGCCCGGCTCGGGGTAGTTGCCGAGGTCCGGGCCTTCCAGGATCAGGTCGAAGAGCAGCGCGGCGCGGTTGGGCCAGTGCCGGTAGAGGGTCTGGCGGGTGACGTCGGCGCGCTCGGCCAGCAATGCGTACGTCAGCCCGGCCGGTCCGGTACGGGGCAGCAGTTCTCGCGCGACGGTCAGTACGCGGCTGCGGGTGCGTTGGACGCGCGGGTTGCCCGGCGTCGGCCGGCGGCGGTGGAGGGGCTGCTGCATGGAGCCACCCTATCCGCCAATCATACGTGCCGCGTGATTCAAGCCACACCTTGAATCATACGTCGCGTGTGATACAACGGAATCACACGCACTGGATGATTCAAGGTCGGTGCGATTCCCCCTCTCCAGGAAGTGCCTGATGTCCACTGCCATCACCTTCACCGAGTACGGCGGGCCCGAGGTCCTCACGCTGTCCCGGGTCGCCACCCCCGAACCGGGGCCCGGCCAGGTCCGCATCCGCGTGCGGGCCGGCCGCCGTCAACCCGATCGACCTGCGGATTCGCGCCGGGATCAGGCAGGGCGGCACGGCGTGCGGTTCACCGGCATGGACCCGGCCGACCGCCTCCCCGAGGCGCTGCCGGAGCTGGCCGAACTGATCGCCGCCGGTCGGCTCGACGTCCCCGTCTGGCGCGCCTACCCGCTCGCCGAGGCCGCCCGAGCCCACGCCGACCTCGAAGCCCACCGCAACCAGGGCAAGGTCGTTCTCCTCCCCTGAGCGGCCGCCTGGCCGCCCCCCCCACGACCTCTACAGCACAGCTCAGCACAGCTCAGCTCAGCAAACCACCGATAGGAACGTGACATGAAGGCCGCTCAGTTCGCCGGCTACGGCGCACCGGATGTGCTGCACCTCAACGAGGTGGACCGCCCCGCCCCCGGCAAGGGTGACGTCCTGATATCCGTCGAGGCATCAAGCGTGAACGGACTCGACACGATCGTGCGCGCGGGAGGGATGCGGATCGTGACCGGGCGCCGGTTCCCGCTCGGCGTCGGGCTGGACTTCGCCGGTGTCGTCTCCGCGACCGGCGCCGACAGCCGGCAGTACCAGGTCGGAGACCGCGTGTGGGGCACGGTGCAGCCGCTCAAGCGGCACCGCGTCGGCGCGGCCGCCGAATACGTCGTGGTCCCCGCGGACCGCATCGGGCCCGCACCGTCAGGCAGCTCGCCGGTGGAGACCGCGTCCCTGGTCGTCGCGGGAACGACAGCACTGCTCGCGCTACGGGACACGCTGCACCTCACGAAGGGTGAACGCCTCCTGGTACGCGGCGCCGCCGGCGGCGTCGGCACGGCCGCCGTGCAACTCGCCCACGCGATGGGCGCACACGTCACCGCGCTGTGCCGCGACCGCCATGCCGAGGCGCTGCGTGAGCTGGGAGCCGATGAGGTCCTCGACTACGGCACCGCCACCCCGGACCGGCTCGGCCCCTTCGACGCCATCCTGGACACGGTCGGCTCGGACCTGAACTCCTACCGGCGCCGGCTGACGCGCGAGGGCAGGATGGCCACCATCGCCCTCTCGGCCTCCTCCATGGCCGCGATCGCCGCCTCCGGCGTCCACGGCCCCCGCCGCATCCGCACCCTGAGCTCCAACCCTGACACCGCGCTGCTCCGCGACCTGGCCGCCTACGTGACCTCCGGTGAACTGCGCCCGGTCATCGACAAGGTCTTTCCCCTGACGGACATCGCCTCGGCACACCAGGCATTCGAGCGCGGCGGAGTGGTGGGCAAGCAGGTGGTGAGGGTGTCCGGGGAGTAGGCGGACGGGTTCGCGATCCCCGTCGTCTCCGGTCGTGCTCTCGCCGGCGCCTCCTGGTCAACATTGCTGATAGGGCATCAATTGCCTTACGTGGCAGTGACGTTGGACGAGTAGGTGCGGTGTCGGTCGGCTTCGAGGCGGCCCCTCAGCCCGTAGGCCCGCTCCAGTAAGCGTCCTTCCACTCCATGGCGTCGGGGCTGAACTCGACCTCGATTGTGTCGGCGGCGTCGGGCGGCAGGGAGAAGGCGTACTTCCCGATGGCCTCCTTGCCGGGGAGGACGTAGCCGGTGATGACCTTCTGGCGGCCGCTGCCGTCGATGACCAGCTCAGCGGACGCCCCGTCGGCGTCGCTGACTTCGGGGAGGCCGGTGTCCACCTTGACCCGCTCGGTGCCGGTGTTGAGTACCTTCACGATGACCTGGACGGCCTTGTTGCCCTTGGCGTGACCGAGGACGTAGTCGTCGGGGGTGTACGGCTTCGGCTCGGCGACCGTGACCTTGAGCCCGTTCTCGAAGGTGTAGGACTCGCCGAAGGACAGATGGCGGGCCTTTTCCGACGCCGAGGCGGAGGCCTTCACCTCCTTGACCTTGGCGCGCGCGTCGTCGGTGACCTTCTTCACCGCGGTGATGGTGAGGACGGCGCCGCCGGCCGCGGCCAGCAGGCCGATCACGCCCAGGATCACCCCGGCCAGGGCCATGCCCTTGTTCGTCGCCCGGCCGCGGCGTGCGTGACTCAGTCCGACGCCGCCGAAGACCACGGCCAGCAGGGCCGGCAGCCAGGACATCCAGAACAGGATGATGAGCAGGCCGAGGACGAGACCGACGATGCCGAGGACCAGGGCCGTGATGCCCATGCCGTTGCGGGCCTGCGGCGCCGCCGGGGGAACCATCGGGTACGGCTCCCAGCGGGGAGGAGGCGTCGTTCCGGGCGGTGGCGGTCTCCACGGGTCGTGGTCTTCCGGTATCCGGTCGCCGGGCTGCGGGCCGTCGGACGGAGTGGTCATGCGCAGTCCTCGAAGTAGATGAACTGAGGACCTTAGCAGTGGCTTTGCTCATTCATTACGGGATTTCGGACAGGTCCGGACAACCCGTCGGGGGCGGGACCGTGACCGGCCGGGGCGGTCGGCGGGCGAGCTGCCGTCCGACGCGCGACCATGGGACCGGAGACCGATCCAGGGAGCCCTCCATGACCACACCGCGGGACCTGCTGATCGTTGCCATGGACGCGGAGTCCGGTCACGGCCTGGAGCGGGGTGACCTGTCACTCGCGCTCGCGGGAGCCGAACTGATCGACCTTCTGAGCGCTGAGGCCGTCCGGCTGGACGGGGAGCGGATCGTGCCGGGTTACCGGCCGATGCTCCCCGACCGCCTGCTGGACCAGGCCGCGTCCCTCGTCCAGCAGTCGCCGTACGAGTCGGTCGACGACTGGCTGTGGCGCCGGGGGCACGGCCTGGCGGCGGCCTATCTGAGCGTCCTGGAGGACGACGGGGAGGCCACCCGGGAACACCGTCGCTGGCGGCCCTTCGGCGCCGGGCAGACGGTGCTGGCCGATTCGCCCGCCCGCCGCCGGGCGATGGACCGCTGGACCTCGCGGGAGACCGTCCTCACCGCCCTCGCGCGAGCCGCCAGGATCAACGGCGCGGAGACCGGAGGCGAGCCGGCCGAGGTCGACGACGCGGTGTCCACCGTGCTCGCCGCCGTCCATGACGCGGTCACGGAGCTGGAGGCGGAGCGGCAGCGCCGCGCCGTCGAGAAGGCCGCCTTCGACAACATCTGGCGGGGCGACGGCAGCTGACCGCCCCGCGTCGAGCTGCCGCGCTCACCTCTCGATGCGCCGCGCTCAGCTGCTGGCGGCGGCCCGTCGGTCGCGGCGCTGCTTGAGGTGTCCGGCGCCGGCCAGCGCCGCCACCACGACGGCCGTGCCGATGAGCTGCTGACGGCCGTCCGCACTGGCGGCCATGACGGCGAAGACACCGAGAATGGCGGCGAAGGTGAGCCAGGTCAGATAGGGGAAGGCCCACATCCGCACGGAGAGCTGCTCGGGCGCCTCGCGCTCCAGACGGCGGCGCATCTTCAGCTGGGTGAGGCACACGATGGACCAGACGACCAGCACCGAGCAGCCGGCGATGTTCAGCAGCCAGGCGAACACGGTGGTCGGCCAGACGATCCCGGCGATCACGGCCGCGAAGCCGAACACACAGGACGCCAGGACCGCGGCCGCCGGCACGCCCCTGGTGACCTTTGCCAGGAAGCGCGGGCCCTGGCCCCGGCTGACGAGCGAGTACGCCATGCGCGACGAGCCGTAGATATTGGCGTTCATCGCGGAGAGCAGGGCCACCAGCACCACGATCTGCATGATCGTGCCGGCCGCCGGGATGCCGAGCGTGTCGAGCACGGTGACGTACGGGCCGTCCTTGGCGACCTTCGGGTCGTTCCACGGCACCAGGGTGACGACCACAGCCATGGAGCCGATGTAGAAGACGGCGATGCGCCAGACGGCGGTGCGGACGGCGCGGGTCACGTTCCGGCTCGGGTTGTCGGACTCGGCCGCCGCGATGGTGACGGTCTCCAGACCGGCGAACCCGGAAATGGTGGTCAGCAGCCCGGCCGCGAGTCCGGCGACACCGGTCGGGAAGAAGCCGCCGTGGCCGGTGAGATGGCTGGTGCCGGGGGCGTCGCCGAACACCCCGAGAATGCCGAGCGCGCCCAGCACCAGAAACGCGACGATCGTGGTGACCTTGATCGCGGAGAACCAGAACTCGAATTCGCCGAAGTTCTTGACCGCGGTCAGATTGCTGGCGCAGAAGAACACCATGAAGATCGCCACCCAGCCGTAGGCGGGGATGAACGCCACCCAGGTGTGCATGATCGTGCCTGCCGCGGTGGCCTCGGCGGCCACACCGGCGCAGAGCATCAGCCAGTACATCCAGCCGGAGGTCGTCCCCGCCCAGGAGCCGACCTCCTCCTCGGCATGCACCGAGAACGAGCCGGTGGAGGGCCGGGCCGCGGACATCTCGCCGAGCATGCGCATGATCAGCATGACCAGCGCGCCGGTACCCATGAAGAGGAGGACGATGGCCGGCCCGGCCGCGGCGATGCCGACCCCGGAGCCTACGAAGAGCCCCGCGCCGATGACCCCGCCGAGGGCGATCATCGACAGATGGCGCTGCTTGAGGCCGTGCGACAACACGGCCTCGGAGTTCTGCCCGGCCTCCGGGGAGTACTGGGGCGACCGGGTGTTTGTCCGACTCATGGTCGTGCCTGTTCATTGGTGGTGACGTTCGGTGAGCCTGACGAGTGTGGGGGGACGTGTTGCGCGTACGGCGTGAACGCCCGCTATGCGGACAGTTCACTTACCTGTGGTGAAGAGGTCGACACGCAGTGAAGCGGGCCTGCTTCGGGAGGGGCCTGGTGGCGGGGGAAGGGGCGAGGGGGCGAATTGCGCGAGGGCCTCGCGTGATCGAATTCTTCGCGTGCGGAGATGACGCGTTCCGGGTTTTGCCGCAGGGACATCCGGATATGGTTCACCTCACTTGTGGGTGGGGTGACTTGAATTCGGGGGAATCATGACCGTGCCTCTGGGTGTGCCTGCGCATTTTCCTGACGACACCGGTGCCGACACGTTCGTCGCGCAGCTTCCCACGGCGGTGGCTCCCGCGGACCGCGCCTATCTGTCGACCAAGCCGCCCCTGTTCCTGTTACGGGTGCCGGGACACGGCGAGGAGTACGACAGAAGGGTGCGCCGGGTCGTTGAGGCGTTACGCCAACCGCTCGACGACATGGGGAAACTCGTGCCGCACGCCGTGCTGGAAGCCGGGGCCGCGGGCAGCGGTCTGCTGGCCGCGGTGGCGGGGGAGCGGCTCGGTTACGGGATACCCCGGCACCTGACCCCGGACCGTTTTCCGCAATTCTCCCTGCTGCGCGATGTGATCGCGGACGTCATGGAAAACGGAGCCGGGGCCGGAGCGGCCGCCGGCGCCAAGGCGCTGCGTGACCGGGCCTATGAGCAGCGGGTGCGGCGCGGCGGGCTGCCGGCCGTTCTCTGGAAGCTCGGTGGCGGTGAGAGCCCTCCGGCCGCGAGCTTCTACGGCTGGCTGCTCGGCGTTCTCTGGCTGCCGCTCACCCAGACGTTCCCACGCTGGTGGTGGGCGCTCCGCAAGACCCGGGAGCTGGTCCGGCCGATGCGTCTTTCGCCGTTCCGCCGCGCGCGGTGGCTCGGGGCCGAACTCCACGCCGAGCGCGGCAAGGAGAACCTCTTCCGGGTGCTGGACGACATGGCCCAGCGGCAGGTGCTGAGACTGGCGCTCGGCGATGCGCACCCCCAACGGGAGGAGTCGCTCCAGCGGCTGGAGGATCTGCTGGTGCGGGCGCTGCTGGAGGACCTGCGGGTGCCGCAGCCCGGCCGGCTGCTGCCCAGGCGCCGGCGCCGCACCGCCCGGCCCGTGCTGCTGGTGGAGGTGCCCCCGGAGGGAACGGCGGGCGCGGAGCAGGCCGAGCGGTTCCTGCGCGCGTTCCACCGCGCCCGTGCCGCGGCGCAGCCGCCGGGGCCGCTGGTCATCGCGGTGGGCCGGCCCTCGGACGCGCTGCTGGCGGAGCTGGGCGGCCCGGCGGAGAGCAACCTCACGCAGGCCGGACTCCAGCTGACCCAGAAAGACGGCCGCCCGGTCCTGGTGACGTTCCGCGATGAGCCCCTGACCCGGCACGGCCTGCCCATTCCGCAGGTGAACCCGAAGACTTTCAGCACCAGTTGGCAGACCACGACCTCGCTGGTGACGGCCGGCGCGGTGGTAGCCGCAGCCGTGCTCGGCGTATGGGTCGTCGGGGTGGTCCAGGGGCCGCCGGCCCATCCCTGCGTCGGCGGGGACGACTCCGTCGCCGCCTCCGCGCAGGCCGAGCCGGTCGGCGTCCGGCCCAAGGAGTGGTACGACGCCGCCACCGGTGCGATCCGCAAGGAGAACAAGCGGGCCGAGGCCCTCGCCGCGGCCGGCAGCACGGTCCGCACCGTGGTGGCCTTCGAGTCGAACCGGCCGACCACCGAGATCAACACCCGGTTCGACGGCAGCATCCCGGAACTGCGCGGTATCGCCCTGTGGCAGCGGAGGCTGAACGACGAAGCCATTTCCGACGACACCCGGGTGCCGCTGCGAGTGGAAGTACGCAGCACCGGAGAGGAATTCCGGGACGCCGAGCAGGAAGCGCGCAAGCTGGTGGCGGAGCAGAACGACGGCAGCCGTCGCAAGCCCTACGAGCAGGTCATCGGAGTCCTCGGGTACTCCCAGAGCCGGGACGAGACCCGGGCCGCCCTGAAGGTGCTCAGCGCGGCAGGCATCCCCACCGTCGGGACCACGGCCACCGCCGACGAGATGCTGGACGGGGACAACCAGAGCTACTGGCCCTTCGCCCCCGCCAACAGCACGGAGTCCCGGATCGAGGCGGACTTCGCGAGCAGATCCGACATCGTGGCGCGGCGGAACGGGGCGGGCGGCTGCACGACGGCCGCACAGGCCGTCATCGTGCAGAGTCCGGCGGACCTGTACAGCAGAAGCCTGACCGGGAAGTTCAGCCATGACTTCCCGGGAAGTTCGCAGGTGATCAATTTTGCGCAGAACGGCGACTTCCGGCGGGCGCCCGCCGGCACCCCCCGGGTCTCCAGCGCCCACGACCTGGCGGAAACGGTGTGCCGCGCGCTGAAAGCACAGCCGGATTCCATGGTGTTCTGGTCCGCGCGCGCCCGTGACTTCATCGCCTTCATCAACGCGCTGAACGCCCAGGGGACCTGTATCGAGGACGACATCACGGTGCTGGGCGGCAATGAGCTGACGATGGTGGCGCAGACCGGCTCCTTCAGCGACAAACGCTGGCTGCGGCTCTACTACTCGTCACATCGGATGCCGGTCACGGACACCCGGGCCAGTGCGAAGACCCGGGAGTTCGTCGAGGTCTATGACCGTTTCGTGCGCGACACGACGCACGGCGCCGATCCCTGGCGCCAGGACGGCCATGCGGCGGTGGCGTACGACGCCTTCCATGTCCTCTCCCGGGCGGCCGATGTGACGTACCGCGACAAGCACGCCGACCGCCGGTCCATGCTGACCGCGCTCACCAGCGGGATGAGCTTCGACGGGGCGACCGGCTACGTCTCCTACCAGGCGGGCGCCAACGCGGCGCCGGCCGACAAGACGTTTGTGCTCCTGCGGCAGGGCGCCAAGGGGGCAGTGTCCGTGGTCGCCTGCGGTGCCTACCGGCAGGGGCTGACGACCCAGGGGCAGGCCCCGCCGTGCGCCGCCGAGCAGAAACACTGACCTCAGCCGACCGGAACCGTCGTGGCGTGCTTCCGCTCCATGGAGCCCGACCAGGTGCGCCGCGGCGGGCGGCCGACGAACTTGCCGAAGAGCAGTGCCGCCGCGGTGGCCGCGAGGACCCCCGGCACCATCTCGTAGACACCGGACCGGAGCGGCCCGAGGAGCGGGTCGATGTGCTTCCACAGGACGACGGTGGCCGCCCCCGTCAGGATCCCGGCCATCGCCCCGGCCCGTGTCATCCGCGGCCAGTAGAGCGACAGCAGGATCACCGGGCCGAAGGCCGCGCCGAAGCCCGCCCAGGCGTACGCGACGATGTCCAGCACGGCACCGCCGCTGAGTGCGATGACGTAGGCCACCAGGGCGACCACGACCACCGTCGCGCGCGCCGCCAGCACCATGGACGCGTCCGAGGCCTGCCGTTTGACGAACGCCCGGTAGAAGTCCTCGGTGAGGGCCATCGCGGAGACCAGCAGCTGGCTGTCCGCGGTGGACTTGATCGCGGCCAGCACACCGACCAGCAGGATGCCGGCGACCCAGGGATTGACCAACTGGGCGCACAGCGCGATGAAGACGGTCTCCGGGTTGTCCGGCGCCTGGTCGAGCGCGGCGATTCCCACCAGTCCCACGAGCGAGGCGCCCGCCAGACAGACGACCACCCAGCCGACGCCGATCCGGCGGGCCCGGGGTATCTCGCGGGTGCTGCGGATGCTCATGAAGCGGGCCAGGATGTGCGGCTGGCCGAAGTAGCCCAGGCCCCAGGCGAGCAGGGAGATGACCGCCACCGCGCCGAGCGGCCCACCGGACGTCCACCGGCTGCCGTCGAAGCCGGCCTCCGCCCCCATGTCCAGCAGGGCGGGGCTCTTGCGGGTGAGCGCTCCGTGCAGCGCGCCGAAGCCGCCCAGCGCCGCGATGCCGATCGCGGGGAGTGCCACCGCCGCGCAGAACATCACCGTGGCCTGGATCGAGTGCGTCACACTCACCGCACGGAAGCCGCCCAGGACGGTGTAGACGACGATCACCACGGCGAAGACGGTGAGGGCGAACTCGAAGCCGCCGCCGAAGATGCCCTCGAACAGCACGCCCCCGGCCAGGAGTCCGCTCGCCACGTACACGGTGAAGAACACCACGGTGACGGTCGCCGAGACCAGGCGCAGCATTCTGCTGCCGTCCTCGAACCGTTCCTCCAGATACGCCGAGAGCGTCTTGGCGTCGCCGGCCAGCTCGGTGTACGTACGCAGCCGCGGCGCGACCAGAAGCCAGTTGAGATAGGTGCCGATGGCCAGGCCGACGGCGATCCATGAGGCGCCGATCCCGGCCGCGTACACCGCTCCCGGCAGCCCCAGGAACAGCCAGCCGGACATATCACTGGCGCCCGCGGACAGCGCCGCCAGCGGTGCGCTCAGCCGGCGCCCGCCCAGTGCGAAGTCGGAGAAGGTCACGGTGTCCTGATACGTCCAGATGCCCACGGTCACCATGGCGAGCAGGAAGATCCCGAATGTGATCATGACGGGTACGATCAGGGGTGTCACCATTGCTCCCTAGCTGCTGGCACTGCCATCGATGGCACGGGCGCCCGGGGGAGATCTCGTGCGGAGATCCCGGGGCGAGAAGGCTCCGGCGCGAGCAGACGATACGGATCTGCCACCGGGAGCGGCACCCTTTTGACAGATGTCCTTGGTGACCGCAAGCCCCCACCGCCCCCGGTCCCGGCAGACCCGGGGGCGGAACCGCGGCCAGGACCTTATCGCGGGACCCGGACCCGGGTGGCGGTCAACACCCCTTCATTGCATGGGACTTGGCGCATTCCGATGGGGTGCGGACCACTCGCCGGGGCCGGTGCGGCAGGTGTCAGGCGGTCCGGCGGCGGAGCTTCACGGTGTTGTCGGTGCGGGGGTCCGGCTTTCCGTCGTGGCCGGTCCGGAAGCTCGGGTGTTCCTCGCAGCGCAGCAGGTCCCACTCGCCGTCCGGGAGGCCGAGGTCCGCGACGACTTCCTCCGGAGTGGGCAGCGGCACCTCGGAGTCGGGCTCCCAGGCGGGCAGTCCCGCATGGCCCACGATGAGCAGCACACCGCCGGGTGCGACGGCAGCGGCGGCCTTCCGCAGGATGTCCGCGCGCGGCATGGCCTCGCTGGGGGAGTGCAGGAACTGGGCCGTGACGAGAGCGAAGGTGCCTGCCGGGAACGTCGCACCGAGATCGTGTCGCTGCCAGGTGATGCGGTCGGCGACCTCGGCCGCCGCCGCATGTCCGGCCGCCCGGCCGAGGGCGATCCCGGAGATGTCGACGGCGGTGACCTCCCAGCCCCGCTCGGCGAGCCAGATCGCGTCCGCCCCTTCCCCGCATCCCAGGTCCAGTGCGCTGCCCGGGGTGAGGTCGCCGGCCTCCCGGACCAGGGCGGAGTTGGGGCGGCCGCTCCACATCCGGTCGCTTTGCGCGTAGCGGGCGTCCCAGTACTCCTCGTCCGGGACGGTGACGTCATGGGTCATGAGAGTCCTCCTCGGTCCGTGCTCCTCGGTGAGGTGCGGCAGCGCCGTTTTTGTGGCCTGCCGCCCTTGCCGGGATGTTCCGTCCGGGCCGGCGAAAATGACAAGCTTCGTTGCCGTATCGGCAAACGAGGGGGAGAGGCACCCCTAGGGGCCATGGCCGTCGCGGCCGTTTTCGGGAGGCAGCGTCACCCGTACGGCCATAGCGTGAAGAGAGGGCCGAAGACTTCCCCTCGATGGAGCACTGGGGTGATGCGCAATGACCGAGTTCGCAGAGCGCGGGTCGCGGAACGCCGGGAGCCTGGGGCGGACGACCATCGCCGATGGTGTGGTCGCGAAGATCGCCTTCCTGGCGGCCGGTGATGTGGCAGGAGTCCATGCCCTGGGCAGCGGGCTCTCGCGGTCGGTGGGAGCCCTGCGCAAACGCGTACCCGGGGGCGGCACGACCACCACGCACGGTGTCAAGGTCGAAGTCGGCGAGAAACAGGCGGCGGTGGACCTGGACATCGTCGTCGAGTACGGCGAGGTCATCCCCGATGTGGGGCAGGCGGTGCGGGAGAACGTGATCTCCGCGGTGGAGCGGATGACCGGCCTCGAAGTCGTGGAGGTCAATATCGCGGTCAGCGATGTGCGGCTCCCCGAGGAGGAGGAAGCCGAGACGGAACGGGTGGTGTAGCGGCACGGTCCGCGCAGCCGGGCACGGTGCGTCCGGCGGGTCAGCGCGCGGGGGACGAGCCGTCCGCGCCGGGGAACGCGCAGACGGCGATGCCGCGTTCCGCGATGCTGCCCAGGGCCAGGAGATGGTCCGTGCGGCAGACACTGGTGACCATCCGGTACGGAGACCGTACGGCGCGCAGATCCCAGGCGGCGCCGCCGTCGGGGCGGACCGCCAGCACCCGCGCCGTCGGGTGCGGCGGCAGCGAGAGCCGCAGCCGCCTCAGCACCTCCCAGGCCGACCGGCGGACCCCGCGCGGCATACCGTGCAGCCACTCCACAGCGGCTGACCGCGGTCGCGCCAGGGCCACCCAGAACGCGCCGTCGGGGCCGGGGGAGATGTTGTCGGGGTAGCCGGGAAGCCCGTCGGCCAGGGTGTCGGCGGTGCCGGACCGGGGGCCGGTGAGCCGGTAGCGGCTCAGGCGGCGGGCCCCGCTCTCGGCCACGACCAGAAAGGACTCGTCCGGGGCCAGGGCCACGCCATTGGCGAACTGCAGCCCGTCCAGCAGGACTTCGGGGGAGCCGCCGGGCCGCAGACGCAGCAGCTGCCCGGTGCCGGTGTGCTCCAGGAAGTCGCCCAGCCACTCGTCGAGACCGTAACGACGGCTGGAGACGGTGAAGTAGACCGTGCCGTCCGCCGCGGCGGTCACATTGCTGGCGAACCGCAGCGGCCCGCCGGCCACCTCGTCGGCGAGCACCCGGACGGTCCCGTGCCGCGGGTCGACGCACAGCAGACCGCGCCGGGCGTCACAGACCAGCAGCTCACCGCCGGGCAGCGGTTGCAGCCCGAGCGGTCTGCCACCCGTGTGTGCCACGGCCGTTGCCTCGTCCGCCGCACCCGACGCGGAGAGGCGCAGCCGCCAGATCGCACCGTCCGCGGCCCCCGCGAAGAGGGTGCCGTCGGCATCGGCCACCACGTCCTCGGGGCCCTCGATCCCGGGCGCGACGATACGCAGCGCCGGCAGCGTCCGCGGGCCGCCCCGTCCGGCGCGGTCCGTGCGCTGCCCGTCGACGGTCACAGCGTCCCGCGACGCCGGGCGGCCTTGAGGCACCGGGTCATCTCCTCGGCGTACGGCAGCGCCACGCACACGGTGAGACCGAGTTCGGTGCCGGCCACATAGCGGGCGGTGGGGAGTGGCGGGGAGACGGAGCGGTCGGCGGGCCGGCGCCAATGGCGCCATGCGCGGGCGACCGGGCTACGGTGCAGGTCCATCTCTTGCCTCCGGAATGCTGTGGTCGACGGTTCGCGGACACCGCCCGTACCCGCCGCACGGATCATTCACCGGCCAGCCAAGCAGAACCCTCCGCATCCGGCATCCGGGAAATGCCAGGCCGGCCCGGCTGTTACGAGGTGCCGCCCACCCGGGCCACTTCGGGGGTCTCGGTGTCCAGCGGCACCGACCAGGAGCGGACCAGACCCAGCTGGACGGCCTGCCGCGGCAGCACCGCGTCCAGGAGCCAGTCGGCGGCCACCCGGACGCGGTTGCCCGGCATCGCCAGCAGGTGGTAGCCGCGGGTGACCACCCCGGCGAGCGGGCCGGACAGCGGGATGTGCAGCGGGTTCGCGGCGGCCTGGATGCCGCCCAGGTCCACCATGAAGCCCAGGTCATGGTGCTCGTAGGCCCGCGGGGTGCCCTGTCCGCAGGACGCCGCCACATTGCGCGCCGCGACCTTGCCCTGCCGCTGGGCGTGCTGGGCGGTCATCGGCGTCGTCTCGCCGGGGCGGGTCAGGTCGGGCACGGCCGCGGCGTCACCGCAGGCGAACACCCCCGGCAGGCCGGGGACGCCCAGGAACTTGTCGACGCACAGCCGTCCCTTGTCGGTAGGCAGCCCGAAGGACTCGACCAGCGGGTCCGGCCGGACGCCCACACACCAGATCAGGGAGTGGCTGCTGACGAACTCGCCGTCGTCGAGCAGCACCCCGTCCGGGGTCGCCTCCTTGACGGAGGTGCGGGTGCGGACATCGACGCCGCGGGCGCGCAGGACCCGGTCGGCGGTGCGCGACAGCCGCTCGTCGAGCTCGGGCAGCACCCGGTCGGCGAGGTCCAGCAGCAGCCAGCGGGGGCGTGGGCCGTCCCGCAGGCCGGTGTTCTGCCGGACCAGCGAGTCGGTGAACCGCACACCGTGGGCGGTGACTTCGGTCCCGGTGTAGCCGGCGCCCACGACGACGAAGGTGGTCCTGGCGGCCCGCTCGGCCGGGTCCTCGGCCGCGGCGGCCAGCTCGACCTGACGGGTGATGTGGTCGCGGAGGTACAGCGCCTCGGGCATCCCGCGGAAGCCGTGGGCATGCTCGGCGACGCCCGGGACGGGCAGCAGTTTGTTGACGCTGCCGACGGTCACCACCAGCCGGTCGTAGGACAGCGAGCCGTCCCGGTCCTCGGGGTCGGTGTAGGCCACCCGGCGGGCATCGAAGTCCACGTCATGGACCTCACCGAGGACGAGCCGGACGCCCGGCAGGGTCCCGGTGAGCGAGACCGAGATCCGGCGCGGTTCCAGGATTCCGGCCGCCACCTCCGGCAGCAGCGGCACATACAGAAAGTAGTCATGGGGGTTGATGAGCACGATCTCGGCGGCTCCCTTGGCCTGCCGGGAGAGCGTGCGGGCACATTCGTAACCGGCGAAGCCGGCTCCGACGATCACGATCCGAGGACGACGTCGCTTCACGTGGACTCCTGCGGTCGAGGATGGTGCCTGAGCGCCGGGCCGGACAGAGCCACCGTCCGTGCGGGCCGACGGCCGGCGCGGGCACACCGTGGTGTCTTGTCGGCTAACCGGTGGGCGGCCGGGTACACATGGGTCCCCTGTCATTCTGCGGGCGGCCGGCCCTGGGCGGCACGTTGGGGAAGGACGGTGTAGGCCGGGTCCCGCGCGGACGCCAGGCCGGCCGCGAAGACACCGAAGCGGGTGCAGGCCGAGCCGGCGAGCAGCGCCAGACCGGCCGCGGCGGCCGCGCCGCGGGAGCGGTGGCCGGCGAGCGCCGCGGCCGCCGCGCCACCGCCGAGAAGCACTTCGGCGGCGCGCAGCAGCCGCCCCGCCCGCCCCTCCCGGTAGGTCTCCGCCACCATCCCCAGGCGCCGTTCGGCCGCCCGGGTGGCCGCCGCGTCCGCCACGGCCGCCAGCACGGCGGCGCAGCGGGCCGGGGCGCTCTCCCGGGGCGGTGCGACCACCAGCGCCATACCGGCGGCCGCTGCGGTCGCGGAGGCGGCGAAGAGATAGGGCAGTTCGCGGTGCGCGCCGTGCCATGCCGGTACGGCGGTGTCCGCGGCGAGCACGGCGGTATAGGTGGCCACGGCCGGTCCCAGGGCCGCGGCGGCCGCGGTGGCGGCGGCACCGGCCCGGGGCAGCCGCCCGGTGACCGCGCACAGGGCCGCCGCGCCGGCCATCGGCCCGTAGCCGCCGAGCAGCCAGGAGCCGACGCTCATCGGTGAGGTCGGCTTCAGCACGCGCAGCATGTGGGTGAAGCGTGCCGGGCGGCCGAGGTCGTTGATGAGCGCGGCCACGGACAGCGACACCGCCGCCAGGGAGGACACCTTCAGCGAGGTCGCCAGGGTGGTGCGGCCGGTCAGCTGGGCACCGGCGGCGAGCACCGAGCCGGCCCCCGCGAGCCCGCCGAGGAAGAAGTAGCCGGCGATGTCGCGGGCGGCCCAGGACGGGGCCTTGATGACCGGCCGGCCGTAGTAGGAGCGGAACTCCGCCCGGGGGACCATGAGTTCCTCGCCCCTGCGGCGGCGGGTGAGTCCCCGCGCGATGCGCGGTGCCGGGCGCGTCATCGCCGTACCGTCCTTCGCAGCATCGCGGGCAGCGCGAAGGACAGCGCCAGGCCGCTCGCCAACGACAGTGCCGCCGCCCCCGCGTGCCGCCACATGGCGGGCAGGTCCCGGGTGGTGACCACCGGGTCCGGTGGCAGCCCGTAGACCTCGGGTTCGTCGAGCAGCAGGAAGAAGGCCGCGTCACCGCCGACGCCGTCCCCGGGGTCGTGACCGTAGAGCCGGGCCCCGGCCACGCCCGCCGCCTGGAGCTGGCCGACCCGCAGCGCCGCGCGGGCACGCAGTTCGTCCAGCGGACCGAACTGGATCGACTCCGTCGGACATGCCTTGGCGCAGGCCGGCTCCTGCCCGGCGCCGAGCCGGTCGTAGCACAGGGTGCACTTGAAGGCGCGGCCGTCGGAGGGGCGTTGGTCGATGACGCCGTAGGGACAGGCGGGGACGCAGTAGCCGCAGCCGTTGCAGATGTCCTCCTGGACCACGACGGTCCCGAACTCGGTGCGGAAGATCGAGCCGGTCGGGCAGACATCGAGGCAGGCCGCGTGGGTGCAGTGTTTGCAGACGTCGGAGGACATCAGCCAGCGGAGGTCGCCGCCGGCCGGTGCCTCCCCGGCCAGCGGGAGTTCGGTACGGCCCTCGGGCGCGGGGACCGGGGGAGCGGACGGCGGCGCCGACTGCTCGATGAAGGCCACATGGCGCCAGGTGGAGGCGCCGAGGCTCACGGTGTTGTCGTACGACATGCCGGTGAGCGACAGCCCGTCCTCCGGGATCGCGTTCCACTCCTTGCAGGCCACCTCGCACGCCTTGCAGCCGATGCAGACCGAGGTGTCGGTGAAGAACCCCACCCGGGGCGGGGCGCCAGCATGACCGGCGTCCCCGGCCGGGTCGGGTTCCGGGCCGCTGAGCAGGCTGTCGGTCATGACCGCTGGTCCTCTCCGGTGTGCTCGGTGATGCCCGCCCGCCGCCGGTAGTCGGCCACCAGGCGGGGGAGTGCGGGGCCGCGCGGCCGGCGTCCCGGCCGGATGTCGGCCGTGAGGGCCTTGTCCTCCTGGATATGGGAGTTGGGGTCCAGCGCGATGGCGACCAGCTCGTTCGGCGCGTCGCCGGTGACGACCCCGTTGGGCCCCCAGTGGAACGGCAGCCCGATCTGATGCACCGGACGGCCGTGCACGGTCAGGGTCCGCATGCGGTCGGTCACCGCCACCCGCGCCTCGATGGCGTTGCGGGCGGTGATGATGGTGGCCCATCCGGAGTGCTCCAGACCGCGCTCGGCGGCGAGCCGCGGCGACACCTCACAGAACAACTCGGGTTGCAGCTCGGCCAGATAGGGCGTCCAGCGGCTCATTCCGCCCGCCGTGAAGTGCTCGGTGAGCCGGTAGGTGGTCAGCACGTACGGATAGACCCCGGCCCCCGGTTCGTCGCCGCTGGGGTGGTAGCGGTTGCCCTCGCGGACGTAGAGCTGCCGGGTGGGGGAACGCGACCGGCCGGGGTGGAGGGCGCTGGTGAACGGCGAGTCCTGCGGCTCGTAATGGGTGGGCAGCGGTCCGTCGTGGAGCCCGGACGGGGCGTAGAGCCAGCCCTTGCCGTCCGCCTGCATGATGAAGGGGTCGTCGCCGCGCAGGGCGTCGGGGCCGGTCGCCCCGGGCGGCGGCACATGGTCCGGTGCCCGGTCGGGGATGAAGTCCGGGACGTCATGGCCGGTCCAGCGTCCGTGCTCGGCGTCCCACCACACATACGCCTTGCGCGCGCTCCAGGGAGTGCCGTCGGGAGCGGCCGAGGCCCGGTTGTAGAGGATCCGCCGGTTCGCGGGCCAGGACCAGGCCCAGCGTGCGGCGACCCAGTCCTGCTCGGTGTGCGGGGTGCGGCGGGCGGCCTGGTTGACGCCGTCCGCGAAGACCCCGCAGTAGATCCAGCAGCCGCACCGGGTCGAGCCGTCGTCCTTGAGCTCGGTGTATGTGCTCAGCGGCGCCCCGTCGGGGCCGTGCCCGTTGATCTCGGCGAGCACGGCCGCGGCGACCGGCTCCTGGAGCGGCCCCGCCACCGGGTAATCCCAGGTGAGGTCCTGCACCATCCGGTCCATCGGATCGGTGGACGCCGCCAGTTTCTCCTTGATGCGCCGGCCCAGGTGGTACATGAACCACAGATCACTGCGCGCGTCGCCCCGCGGCTCGACGGCGGCGTGGTGCCACTGGAGCCAGCGGTTGGTGTTGGTGAAGGAGCCGGACTTCTCGGTGTGCGAGGCCGCCGGGAGGAAGAACACCTCCGTCCCGATGTCCTCGGTGCGCAGTTCGCCCGTCTCGATCTCGGGACCGTCCTGCCACCACGTCGCCGATTCGATGAGCGAGAAGTCGCGGACCACCAGCCAGTCGAGCCGGGCCATCCCCAGCCGCTGGAGACGGGTGTTGGCGGAGCCGACCGCGGGATTCTCGCCCATCAGGAAGTAGCCCCTGCACACCCCGTCCAGCTGGGCGAGGACGGTGTCGTAGGTGCTGTGCGAACCGGTGAGCCGCGGCAGATGACCGAAGCAGAAGTCATTGGCGGGCGTGGCCGCGTCGCCGTAATACGCCTTCAGCAGACTGACGGTGTACGCCCGCATCTCCCCCCCAGAAGCCCTTGTCGGTACGGCTCGCCGCGACGAAGGTGTCCAGGTCCTGGTGGGTGTGCGCATGCGGCATCGGCAGATAGCCGGGCAGCAGGTTGAACAGGGTGGGGATGTCGCTGGAGCCCTGGATGGAGGCGTGCCCGCGCAGTGCCTGGATGCCGCCTCCGGGGCGGCCGATGTTCCCCAGCAGGAGCTGGAGCACACTGGCCGCCCGGATGTACTGCGAGCCGGTCGAGTGCTGGGTCCAGCCCACCGCGTAGACGAAGGCGCTGGTGCGCTCGCGCCCGGAGTTCTCGGTCAGGGCCCGGCACACCTCCGAGAAGGTCTCGCGCGGCACCCCGCAGGTCCGCTCGACCATCTCCGGTGTGTAGCGGGCGTAGTGCCGCTTGAGGATCTGGTAGACGCAGCGGGGGTGCCGCAGGGTGGGGTCGCTCGGCGCACCGGCGCGGGCCTGCGGACCGCCCGCGCCATGGGTCTCGGCGTGGCCCGGCGGCGGGTGGGAACCGCTCGCGGCGTCCCGCAGACGCCGGTCCCGCAGCTGCTCGACATCGCCCGCCGGGGCCTGGACGTCGGTGCCCTCGTACTGCCAGCTCTCCGGGTCATAGCGGCGCTCCGCCTCGTCCAGACCGGAGAACACACCGTCGAGGTCCTCGGTGTCGCGGAAGTCCTCGCTGACGAGGGTGGCGGCGTTCGTATAGGCGAGGACGTACTCCCGGAAGTCCTTCTCCTCGCTCAGTACGTGATGGATCAGCCCGCCGAGGAAGGCGATGTCGGTGCCCGCCCGGATCGGGACATGCAGGTCGCACAGGGCACTGGTGCGGGTGAAGCGCGGATCGACATGGATGATCTTCGCGCCACGCGCCTTGGCTTCCATGACCCACTGGAAGCCCACCGGATGCGCCTCGGCGAAATTGGAGCCCTCGATGACGATGCAGTCCGCGTGCTGGAGATCCTGCATGAAGGTGGTCGCCCCGCCGCGCCCGAACGAGGTGCCGAGACCGGCGACCGTGGAGCTGTGGCAGACCCGGGCCTGATTCTCCACCTGGACCACGCCCAGCCCGGTCAGCAGCTTCTTGATCAGGTAGTTCTCCTCGTTGTCGAGGGTGGCGCCGCCCAGGCTGGCGATGCCGAGCGTACGGGCGACCCGCCGGCCGTCCGCCTCCCACTCCCAGGTGGCCCGCCGCAGCTCGATCACCCGCTCGGCGATCATGTCCATGGCCGTGTCGAGGTCGAGCCGCTCCCACTCGGTCCCATAGGGCCGCCGGTACAGCACCTCATGGCGGCGGGCGGGTCCGGTCGTCAGCTGAAGCGTCGCCGCGCCCTTGGGACACAGCCGCCCCCTGCTGACCGGCGAGGCGGGGTCCCCCTCGATCTGCACCACCCGCTCGTCCTTGACGTAGACCTGCTGCCCGCAGCCCACCGCGCAATACGGGCAGACCGAGGCCACCACGCGGTCCGCGGTATCCGTGCGCGGACGCAGCGCCTCGGTGCGCCCGGACATCGCGGCCCGCCCCCGGCCCAGCGGGTCACCGCCCGTGAGCTGCCGGTACGCGGGCCAGCCACGCAGCAGCCGACGTACGCCCATGGTTCCTCCAGCCTCGGCTCGTCTCCCTCCACGCTCGCCCCCGCGGGCCGGGCGCGCCCCCTGGTGGGCCTGTTCACTGACCCAACCGGGCACCCGGGGGGAGGCGGGGCGGCCGCACATGCGTCGCCGGGCGCCCCGCGCGACAGTGAGAGATGCGGCCACCGGCACGAAGGGCAGGCGGGTCACATGGGTGCCGAGGACGGACTGACGGCATACCGCGGCAAGCGGCACTTCGACCGGACGCGCGAGCCGCCGGGCGCCCCGGCGGCGGCCGGCGACACCTCGTCCTTCGTCGTCCAGATCCACGACGCGAGCACCCTGCACTTCGACTTCCGGCTGGAGGTCGACGGGGTGCTGAAGTCCTGGTCCGTCCCCAAGGGGCCGTCCGACGACCCGCACGACAAGCGGCTGGCGATGCCCACCGAGGACCATCCGCTGGAGTACCGGGAATTCGAGGGCGTGATCCCGGAGGGGGAGTACGGCGCGGGCACCGTGATCGTCTGGGACCAGGGCAGCTACCGCCCGCTGCCCCGGAAGAAGAAGGGCCGCCCGCTGTCGTTCGGCCAGGCGCTGGAGGACGGTCATGTCTCCTTCTGGCTCGACGGCAGCAAGCTCCGCGGCGGCTATGCGCTGACCCGGTTCCGTACCGGTGAGGGCCCCGGGAAACGGGAGTCCTGGCTGCTGGTCAAGGAGAACGACGACCGGGCCGGGCGGGGCGGTACACCGGACGCCCGGCGGGCCCGCTCGGTACGCAGCGGCCGCACCCTGAAGCGGGTGGCCGCCGAAGAGAGCCCGGGGCAGCCCGGCTGACCGGGGACGCCATGTCCGGCAAGGCGCTCATCGTGATCGACATGCTCAATTCCTATGAGCACGCGGACGCGGAACTGCTGCTGCCCTCGGTGCGAGAGACCCTGCCGCATATCACCGCACTGATCGAACGGGCCCGAAAGAACGACGTCGAGATCATCTACGTCAATGACAATTTCGGCCTGTGGCGCTCACACCACGACGAACTTCTGGACACCGTACTGAGCGGCCCGCACGCCGATCTGGTGGAGCCGGTCCGGCCGGACGAGAAATCGCTGTTCGTGGTGAAAGCACGGCACTCGGTCTTCTATGAAACGCCGCTGGAATATCTGCTGCGGCAGCACGGCATCGACACGATCGTGCTCTGTGGCCAGGTCACCGAACAATGCGTGCTCTATTCGGCGCTCGACGCGCATATCCGGCATATTCGGGTCATCGTCGCCGAGGATGCCTGTGCGCATATCCATGAAGACCTCGCCGCCGCCGCACTGCGCATGATGGAGCGCAATATGCAGGCCCGGATCGCGCGCTCCGCGGACCCCGACGTCCTGTGAGGGCGCTCGGCGCGGCCGGGATCCGGCGGGCCGCGGGACCGGGAGATCAGGGCGGGCCGGCCGGGACACGGCAATCAGGGCGGGGCGGCCGGGGCTGGATCGGCCGGGGTTAGATCTCCCTGTCCCCGTCCCCCGCGTCGTCCCGGGCGATATGCACCGCCGCCTCCTCCGCCGACGCGGCGCCGCCGTCGATCCCGACGTCCCGGGCGGCGATGTCATTGCTGCCGCCGCGCCAGAACCCCTCGTCGGAGCCCACGAGCCGGCCCGCCCGCTCGTCGCCGCATTCGAGGTCGGTCGGTTCCCCCACCCCGCCCGGAAGATCACCGATCCCGTCGCCGTCGGGTGCGCAGACCTCCGGTACCTCCACCGACAGCCGGTGCTCCAGCGATTCACGGTCGTGCAGCTCGCGCGCGGTGGTCCCCTCGTGGTTCACCACGAAGGGCCGCTCGGGCGGCGAATAGCCGGTGTCCAGCGTCTCGTCGAGGTCCGGCTCGTCCAGAGCGTCCTCCATGTCGAGCGCGTTGGGGTTGTCCCGGGGATCGGACCTGGGCGGCTGGTAGACCTCGTCGCCCATCGCGTCGTCGGACATGACCGCCCTCCCTCTTCCCGTCCATTCGCCCGGCCGCGGGGTGCGGCAGGTGCTCTACGACCAATTGTCCGCCTCCTGGAGGCTCCCGGCAGCGCCAGGATGAGCGGACCGGGCCGGGCCTCAGGCGCGCCGGTGCTCCGTCGCGATCCCGACGGCCTCGGCGATGCTCTGCAGATTGCCGAACCGCTCGTGTTCGGGCAGCCGCTCGGCCATGGCGACCAGCCGGTCCGGTGCGTTGTTGCGCCGCAGGGTCTCGATGATCGCGTACTTGTCGGCCGGGTACAGGCTGCGCCCGAGGTGCTGGGCGAGTTCGGAGCGCAGTCCCACGTCCTCCTCGGTCATGCCGCTCGGTGTGCCGCCCCGGAACTCGCTCTCGGGGGACCACGCCGCCACCGGCTGGTCCTCGCCCGCGGGCTGGAGTTCATGCTCCTCGTCCGTGCGCAGGGCGCGCTCCGCCGTCAATTGCCCCCGTAGTTGCTTCTTCATCATCTCGTCCCGGGCGGGGCCGGTCTTGTCCGTTCCGTGTTCCATGACCATGGGTGCCTCCGGCTCCACGAGTCATACAGACCCGTCGCGTTACTCCCAGTTTCCCTGGTCCCCCAGCCCTAACAACCCGGCAGCACTGTTTCAAGCATGCCTACCGAAAACACCCGGCCAGGCACGGAACGTAGCGGCAGATGCATATGCCCTTGATGCATACGCCTTTCGGGAACGGGAATTCGTAAGGCAGCCCACCGATGACGGCCCACGCACAACAGGAGAATCCACGGAATCCGAGGAAGCCAAGGAGGCAGCGCCATGCGAATCTCGCTCCTGCAACCGGTCATCGACCGGCCAGGCCCCTGGGCATCCGTCTATGCCGATATCTCGCACAGCACCGAGGACGCCGCGAAACAGCAAGAGTTGACGGCGAGCGCCACCACGGCGCAGCTGTTCGCGCTCGGCGCGGACGAGGCCACCTGCGGTGCGGTGCACGAAGCACTGCTCACACGGCACGCGGGCGAGTCCGGGGAGCACTCTGGGCGGGTGCTGTTCGCCGCCCATGGTGAGATCGTGCTCGACACCCCGCTTCCCGGGCCTCCTGCCACCCCGTTCGCGGCCTGGGGGCCGGTGCCCAGAGTCACCCCCTTCCTGGCGGCGGTCGGCGACGACCCGGTCTGCCTGGTGGTCCGTCTGGACCGGGCGGGAGCGGACTTCGCCGTCCTCGGCGAACGGGGCACCGAGGACGCCGGCCAGGTCAGCGGCGCCGACTGGCCCCTGCACCGCACCGCCTCGGGCGACTGGTCCGAAGGCCACTTCCGCGCCAAGGTGGAGAACACCTGGGAGCACAACGCGGAAGAGATCGCCGATGCGGTGCGCAAGGCGTTCGAGGAGTGTGGCGCCGAGGCGATCATCCTGATCGGCGACGCCCGCGAACGCCATCTGGTGCACGACAAGCTGCCCGAACCGCTGCGTGCCCTCACCTACGAGAGCGAACACGGCGGGCGGGCGCCCGGCGCCGAGAGTACGCTGGTGGACCGGGACATCGCCCAGGTCAGGGCAGTTCAGGAGCGTGAGCACATCGCGCAGGTGGCGGACCGCTTCCGCACCGGTGCGGGGCCGGGAGGCAAGAGCGCCCCGCATGCCGCGGCCGGCATCCCCGCCCTGGTCGAGGCGGCCCGGGAACACCGGATCGACACCTTGCTCGTCAGTCCGCACGGCTCGGACATCGCCCGGCAGGTCTGGGTGGGCTCCGAAGCCGATCAACTCGGCGTACGGGGAACGGAGTTGCAGTACCTCGGCGAGACGCGTCCGGCCGCCGCACGGGCGGATGACGCGCTGGTGCGGTCGGCGGCCGCGAGCGGCGCCGACATCGTGGTGGTCCGTGACCCCGAGCGGGCACCGTCCGGCGGGCTCGGCGCCATCCTGCGCTGGACGGACGACACGACAACCGGGTGACCTGCCGCCCCGGCAGGCGCTCCCGGCGCAACGACCCGGCCGATGGCGGCATTTCAGGTGTGGTGCCGGACGGTCATGACGGAGGTTCACCCATGTTGCATGCGATCGCAGACGTTCTCAGGTCGATCGGTGGTGCCATCGCCACCGTCGTCACCCTGCCGTTCCGCGCCGTGGCACGGCTCTTCGGCGGGGCCGCCGACACCGCACGCGGACACCACTGACGGCGGACACCACTGACGGCGGACACCGCAACGGGCCGCCCGCCGACCGGATTCCGTGGTCGGCGGGCGGCCCGTGGTGTCCGGAGTGCGCCTCAGTCCTGTGCTTCGGCCGCCACCGGCTTCGGGATCAGGAAGGAGGTCGCGATGGCCGCGGCCAGGATGACCACGCCCGCGATCATGCCGGCGGTGTAGCCCCCGGACGCCGACGGGTCCGCCGGGGACGCGGCGGTCTTGACCGCGTACAGGAGCGCGAAGCTGAGTCCCGCGCCGAGGTTGAAGGCACCGGCGTTCAGACCGGGCAGGAAGCCCGGGTTCTCGCTGGGGGAGAGGACGATGCCCAGCCCGTTGAGGACGATGTTCGCCACGCCCGCGTAGGCGATGCCCACCAGGACGGACGTCACCAGCAGCAGGATCTGCGACTGGCTGTGCATCGTGAGCAGCATCAGCGCGACCGTCGCCACCGACCCGGCCAGGCCGCACCGCAGGACGCGGCCGTAGCCGAAGGTCGCGGCGAGACGGCCGGCCAGCGGGCCCATGGCGAGTCCGGCGAGCGCGTACGGCGCCAGCGTCCACCACGCGGACTGCTCGGCGCTCATTCCGAGACCGGCCTGGGCGTCCTGTGCGAAGGCCGGGATCAGCCCGTTCATGACGGCGAACACGCCGGTCATGGTGAGCACGGTGGTCAGCAGGGTCGCCCAGGTCGCCCGCTGCTTGAGGTGCCTGGTGGCGACCAGGGGGTGCCCGCTGCGGTTCTCGGTCCGCCAGAACAGCGCGAAGGCGGCCGCGGACAGGACGAGCAGGGCGGCGATCAGCGGCCAGTCGGCGGCGGCCAGCTTGCCCGCCTCGTTGAGCGCGATCAGCAGCGAGCCGACCGAGACCACGAGCAGCGCGACGCCGGGCCAGTCCATCCGGGTCGCGGCGGGCGCCTTCGACTCGGGGGTGAGGGTGGCGACCAGGACGGTGGCCAGGGCGGCGACGACCGCCATCGCCCAGAACACCGACTGGAAGCCGTGGCTGTCGGCCAGGTAGCCGCCCGCGAGGGAGTCGACACCGGCGATTCCGCCGTTGACGGCGGTGATCACGCCCAGCAGGGTGCCGTACCGCTTCGGCTCCTGGACCTCCACCCGCAGCATGATCAGACACAGCGGGACGACCGGACCGGAGACGCCCTGGATGACCCGGCCGGCGAACAGCATCGGCACGCTGGTCGCCAGCGCGGCGACGACACAGCCGACGACCATCAGACCGAGCATTCCGGCCAGCACCCGGCGGCGGCCGATGACATCGCCCAGCCGCGGGAGGAAGAGCGAGAACAGCGCCGCCGAGGTGAAGAACGCGGTCTGGGTGAGGCCGATCTCCGCGGAGCTGGCGCCGAGGGTGTCCTCGATGTTCTTCAGCGCGGGGCTGAGCATGCTGGCGTTGAGCTGGAAGGCGAAACAGGCCGCGAGCAGCGCGGTGACCAGCACGCCTATACGGACCCCTGACCCGCCGCCGGCCCCCTCGGCGGGGCGCAGGGTGGTGGAGGTGTTCATCTGGGAGGTGGTGTTCATCTCGGTGGGGGTGTTCATGCCTCGACGTCGCCGATCCGCTCAAGTGCGTCCACGACGAGGTTCCAGAACCGCTCGTGGTCGAGCTTGACCGCGACCTGGGTGGTGCAGTCGTCCGGCGCGGGCGCCCGGAAGTCCGTCACGGTCATCCCGACGGTCAGCGCACCGTGCAGCTCGATGTCGACCGGGGCCTTCCGTACGGTCATCACGTCCGGGTCGATGACGTAGGCGACCGCGCAGGGGTCGTGCACCGGCGGGTAGGTGAAGCCCTGGTTCTCGCGGTAGGCCTCGCGGAAGAAGTCCAGCAGCTCACCGACGAACTTGGCGGGGCGGGTGCCGACCGCGGCGATCTTCGCATCGACCTCGGGGGTCGCCAGCGCCTGGTGCGTCAGATCGAGGCCGACCATGGTGACCGGCCAGCGCTCGTTGAAGACGATGTGCGCGGCCTCGGGGTCGATCTTGATGTTGAACTCGGCGACCGCGCTCCAGTTGCCCTCGTGGTAGCCGCCGCCCATCAGCACGACCTCACGGACCCGCTCCGCGATCCGCGGCTCCTTGCGCACGGCCAGCGCGATATTCGTCAGCCCCGCGGTGGGGACGATGGTGATCTCGCCGGGCTCGTGCGACATCACGGTGTCGATGATCAGGTCCACCGCGTGCCGGCGGTCCAGCTCGATGGCCGGCTCGGGCAGCTCCGGGCCGTCCAGACCGGTCTCGCCGTGGATGTCCGGCGCCGTCTCGATGGCCCGGACCAGCGGGCGCGGGCAGCCGGCGGCGAAGGGGACGCCCGTGATCCCGGCGATCCGCGCGACGGACAGCGCGTTGCGGGTCACCTTCTCCAGCGTCTGGTTCCCGACCACGGTCGTCACGGCGACCAGCTCGACATCGGGATTGCCATGTGCCAGGAGCATGGCGATCGCATCGTCATGCCCCGGGTCGCAGTCGAGGATGATCTTTCTGGCCAACGGAAGAGCCCCTTTGCTCTGCTGCTCGGAAATGTGGTGCGGAGTGGTGGTGCGGGGCCGGCATGGGCTCCGGTGCACAGCGCGCCCGGCGGTCGCCCATGGCGAGCCCGGGCGGGAAGTCAGCCACGAGCGAGCAACATGGGAAAACGTTCTCCGGAAACTTGACCCATGGACTGGCCGGTTGTCAACGGTTCAATCTCTGGCCTACCGGACGTTTTCGGGACGAAACGCGGCCGGTGTGGTGGGGAGAACCACCTCTCGCGGGACAACGTTTGCCAGGCGGGCAACGGGGCGTATGCTCCCTCCGGTCCGGGCGGGCCGAGCGAAGGGAGCCGCGAGACGGTGGCCGAAGTCACGCTGAAGGACGTCGCGCTGGCGTCCGGCTGCTCCATCGCCACGGTCTCCCGCGTGCTGGCCGGCACCCGTCCGGTCGGCGTCGAGACCGCCCGCACCGTACGCGAGGCGGCCGAGCGGCTGGGCTACCGCCCCAACCATGTGGCCCGCGCCCTGCGCAGCCGCTCCACCGGCACCGTCGGCCTGGTCCTGCCGCAGATCACCAACCCGTTCTTCCCCTCCCTCGTCCGGGAGCTGGAGCATGCGCTGCACGCCGAGGGGCGGGCCGTGCTGCTCGCCGACTGCGACGACGACCCGGTGACCGAGGCAGCCCGGATCGGTGCCTTCCTGGGGCGGCAGGTCGACGCGCTGCTGCTGATACCCGTCGATGAGCGGCGCAGCCGGGAGGCGGTGGCGAGCGCGGCCGCCCAGGTGCCGCTGGTGCTGCTCGACCGAGGCTGCGGCCCCGGCGTCGCCGACTCCGTCGCCGTCGACAACGCGGCCGGTATGGCCCTCGTACTCGATCATCTGGCCGCCACCGGCCGCCGCCGCCCCTGCTTCGTGGGGGCCGCCGGAACCGCGTCGGCGGCGGTCGAGCGGCGTGCGGCGTACGAGGCGGGGGCTGCGGCGCTGGATCCCGAAGCCCCCGGGCGCGTCGAGCTCGGCGACTTCTCGGTGGAGTGGGGGCGTGCCGCCGTCGATCGTGTCTGGCCGTCCCGGCCGGACGCTCTGATCTGCGCCAATGACCTCATCGCCGCCGGTGCCCTCCAGCGGCTGCGGCAGCTCGGTGCGGACGTACCGGGCGAGGTCGCCGTCACCGGCTTTGACGACATCCCGCTCGCCGGCCTCGCCGACCCGGCGCTGACCACCGTGCGCCAGCCGGTCGGCGAACTGGCCGCCGAGGCCGCCCGTCTGCTGGGCCGCCGGCCGTCCGCCGCGGAGCCCGGCCCACGCCGCACGGTCCGGCTGGCGCCGCAGCTGGTGGTACGGGCCTCCAGCGCACCGGCCGGGGCCTCCTCGGCTCGCTGACCGGGCGCGGTGCAGAACTGACGCAACGTCAAGAAGGTAACAACCAGGGCCAGTTGCGCACCTGAGGAGTTGGCGCACACTCATTCGCCGCGATGGCCTGCCGTCGGCTGGCAACGCAACGTCGCGCCTCTTGACCGTACGCGGTCAGAGAGTAAAGTCTAGACCAATTGGTGTGCACCTTCGCGTCATCCACCCCCCTCAACGAGGCTTCCCCCGGGCGGACGTGCGGCGCCGCGGCGGCGTCGGGTCCGCTGCTCTCGCGGGCGGCCTCTCTCGCGAAAGGTTTGACATGCACAGGAAAAGAAAGCTGGCCCTCGCCCTCGGTGCGGGCATCGCCCCGCTGCTCGTCGTCACCCTGCCCGCCGGCCCGGCGAGCGCGCACGGCTATGTGTCCTCGCCGCCCAGCCGGCAGGCGCAGTGCGCCGCGGGCAGCGTCGAGTGCGGTCCGGTCAAGTGGGAGCCGCAGAGTGTCGAGGGCCCCAAGGGGCTGACCAGCTGTAGCGGCGGCAACAGCCGGTTCGCCGAACTCGACGATGACAGCAAGGGCTGGAAGGTCACCCCGATCGGCAGCTCACAGACCTTCAACTGGCGGCTGACCGCCCGGCATTCCACCAGCACCTGGCAGTACTTCGTCGGCGGGAGGAAGGTCGCCGAGTTCAATGACGGAGGTGCCCGGCCACCGGCGACGGTCTCGCACACCGTCAACTTCGGCGGCATCACCGGCAGGCAGAAGATCCTCGCGGTCTGGAACATCGCCGACACCGCGAATGCCTTCTACGCCTGTATCGACGTCACGATCGGCGGCTAGCCCCCGTCTCCTCCCTCATCCCTCCCGTCCCCGCCGCCCCGTCTCCCCGCGCCGGTCACCTCCGTGAGCGGCGGCGAGCAGGGCGACGAGGGCGGCGGGGCACCCGTTACGATCGGCCCATTCATGGCCGTTGTGCGTGGCCGCTGCCGGGAGGAAGAGATGGGCCTGTTCCGCCGAGGACCGAAGCGGGATTCCCGCGACCTGGCACGCGACGGGGAGTTCAGCTTCTTCTCCGAGCGCGAGGGCGGTGTCTTCAGATCACAGGTCCGGCAGGCGTTCGCGGAACGGGGGCTCGAAGTCACCGCGTACGCGGGTGTGGTCACCGACTCGGCGGGCCGGCAGTTCGGCCTCGGCAACCTCGCCGCGGTGTGCCACCGCGACCGGCGCGGGGAGCGCAGCTGGCCCGCGCTGATCCGGGATCACGTCGGCAAGGTGCTCCGCACGATGGACGGCCCGCAGCCGCTGGAGATCCTCAGCGAGGACGAGATCCGGGCCTGTCTGTACCCCCGTGTGGTCGCCCAGGAGACGTTGCCCGCCTCGGATTCCTTCCGCTACGGCCGGGCGCCGGCACCGGGGCTGCGGGAAGTGCTCGCCCTCGATCTGCCCGAGGCCGTGCAGATGCTCAGCGAGGACTCGCTGACCGATCTCGGGGACGTGGCCGAGCTGCGGATCCGGGCGATGAACAATCTGCGGGCGCTGCCGGTCGAAGGGCATGAGACGGTGCGGCGCGGCGACGGTTCGGCGTTCGAGGTGCTGCTCGGCGACTCGTTCTTCACCGCGAGCCGGGTGCTGGTCCTGGACGAGCTGGTGCAGCGGCTCATGGGCACCGGGCTCACGCCGGACGGTGCGCTGGTCGCCCTGCCCTTCCGGCACCAGCTGGCGTTCCACCGTATCCACGACGCGCAGGTCATCCCGGCGCTTCAGGCCATGGCGCAGTTCGCGGCGGCCGGTCACGAGGACGCGGCGGGGGCGATCAGCCCCAGGGTGTTCTGGTGGCGCCGGGGCGTGATGACCCCGCTGAGCGAGCCGGACGGTGACGGGCTGCGGGTGGTGGCGGACGCGGACTTCCAGAAGATGCTGGAACGGCTGGTGCAGGGCGAGACCTGAGGGACGAGGGGGACCGGCATCGCGCGGTCCGTACAAGATTTCTCGCGAAATCTTCACCGGGCGGGAACCTGAACCGCCCGCCACCCGTTTCTACCAGTGAGGCCCCACGCTCTCCCCCGTGCGTGGGGCCTCACTCCGTGCCCGCCCGGCGTCTGTCGGCGCCCGCGCGCCGCGTCAGCCGCTGAGCCCCGCGCGTTCCTCCTCGGTGAACAACCGCGAGCGGATCAGAAAGCGCACCCCTTCCGGCGCCTCCAGCGAGAACCCGCTGCCCCGCCCCGGTACGACGTCCACCGTCAGATGGGTGTGCTGCCAGCGCGCGAACTGGTCGGCCGACATCCAGAAGTCCACCGGCTCCCGCACGCCCGCCACGTCCAGCCGGGCCAGCAGTACATCCGACGATCCCGTACGGAATTCCCCCGCCGGGTAGCACATGGGGGCGCTGCCGTCGCAGCAGCCGCCGGACTGGTGGAACATCAGCGGGCCGTGCGCCTTCCGCAGCAGCCGCAGCAGTTCGGTCGCCGCCGCGGTGAGCCCGATGCGTGCCGTGCCCTCCGGGGCCGCGGGGCCCGCGGCGGCCGTCTCGCCCCCGTCGCCGCCGGCCATCAGAACCGGCCCGGCTTCGTGGCGGGGCGGCTGACCGGCAGATTCCTGGTTCCCGGTGGGTACATGTGTCGTCCTCTCCTGGGAATTCCGCTTCTGACCAGCGGAAACGGATGTCGTCGGCAGGTCGGGGCGGGCCGCCGGGGCGCGCCCGGACCGTGCCCGCCGAGCCGTCCCGGCGGCGGCGGTCCAGTTAACTCCGTGCCACGTTGCGACATGGTTGCACGCGGCGCCGAGAGGTAAGGGCAAGCGCAGGCCGTGAACGGACATCTGGGCGACCGGCTCAGGCAACCGCGGTCGTCATCGGAACGTCTCGAAGACCAGACGAGAACGACGAGAGTTGAGCAACTGGTGACGTTCGCACATTCCCGTGACGCATGCGGTGACCACTGGCCGTTGGTGGGGCGCGAACGCGAACTCGCTGCCATGGACGCCGTGGCCGCCGACGTACTGTCCGGCCGTCCTCGCGTCGTCCAGCTCGAAGGGTCGGCCGGCATCGGCAAATCGGCCCTGCTGAGCACCTGGTGGGACCGCAACGGGCAGTTCCGTGTGCTGCGGGCCCGCTGCCACCCCCTGGAGCGCGCCTTCGCCTTCGGTGCCGTCCGCCAACTGTTCAAGCCGCCGCTGGCCGCGGTCTCCGACACCGACCGGGCCCGCCTGCTGGAAGGGTCGGCGGCGGCCACGCTGCGGGCCCTGGACGACGCCGCCGCCACGGACCCGCTGCCGGAGAGCGCCGATGTGACGGCATCGACACTGCGGGAACTGGACGCACTGGTCACCCGGCTGGCCCGCCGGCAGCCCCTGCTGCTGGCCGTGGACGCCCTCCAGTGGATCGATCAGCCGTCCCTGCGCTGGCTGGTCCATTTCATCGGGCGGGCGGACAGCCTCCCCGTGCTGATCGCCGTGACCACCCGCAGCGCCGAGGGCAGACGGCTCGATCCGCTGTTCGCCGAGCTCGTCCGGCCCGCGAACTGCCACACCATCGTCGTGGAGCCGCTCGACGTGGCCGGCGTGGCGCAGTTGGTGCGGACGCTCTGGGGCGCCGAGGAACCCGACGCGGCCTTCTGCGCCGCCTGCCACGCCGCCACCGGCGGGCATCCGCTGTTCGTCCGCGCCCTGCTCCACCAGGCACAGCGCAGCGGAGTGAAACCGACGACGGAATTCCGGGACCGGATCCCCACGGTCACCCTCTCCACCCTCGGCGGGGAGATCTCGCACCGGCTCTGCCAGGCGTCCGACGAGGTCGTGGCGCTGGCGCGGGCGCTGGCCTTCCTGGGCGACCGCAAGCCGCCGGAACTGCTCGCCGCGTACTGCGGGACCGGGCGGGCCGTGGTGCAGTCCGCCGCCGAGGAGCTGCGGTCGCTCGGCCTGCTGCGGGCGGACGGCGACCCCCGCTTCACCCATCCCGTCGTCCGCGACACCGTGCTGGCCACGCTGTCACCCGAGGAGCTCGGCGTCGGCCATGCGCGGGCGGCCCAGGTGTCCTGTCTGAGCGGGCGCCCCGACGAGGAGGTCGCCGCCCATCTGCTGGCGGCCGGCCCCGTCCACGGCTCCTGGGTCCTGCCGGCGCTGCGCCGGGCGGCCACCGAGGCACTGCGCCGCGGTGCGCCGGAGACCGCCGTGACCTATCTCCGCTCCGCGTTGCACCAGCCGCTGGACGAGCCCGAACGCGCACGGGTGCTGCTGGAACTGGGCACCGCGGCCAGCCATTACGATGCCGCGCTGGCCATCTCCTGCGTCACCGGCGCGCTGGACGGGCTGACCGACGAGGCGGCCCGCAGCGACGCCCTGGGGGTGCTGGCCTACTCCCTGCTGCTCTCCCGGGGGCCCCGGACGGACCTGTCGAGCGTGGACCGGAAGATCGCGGCTTTAAGCGAACGGCCCACCTCGGGACCCGGTGCCGCCGACCGCGAGCTGGCACTGCGGATGAGTGCGCTGCGCTCGTGGATGGAGTTCGAGCGGCCGTCCGTCACCGGACCGGCACCGGCGCCGGCCCCCGGCGGGGACGACGACCTGGCCGACCGCACCGCGGGCGAACGCCAACTGCTCGCCATCCGCGCCTTCCACGCCCTGCGCGCGGCCCTGCCCGCCCCGTACGTCACCGCACTCATCGAGCGGGCGTCGGTCAATCTGCCGGCCTTCTCCCACGACCTGTTCCCGCTGCACTACTTCGTCGCCCAGACGCTGCTGTACCTCGACGAGCTCGATACGGCCGACCGGCTCAACCGCCATCTGACCCGGGAGATCTCGGGCCGGGGCATGGAACTGCTGGTCTCCTCCCTGACGGTCTACCGCGCCGTGCTGGCGCTGCGCCGCGGAAACATCCCCGAGACCCTCGCCGCGGCTCAGGACGCCGCGGACCACGCGTCCCCCACCGGGCGGCTGCCGTACGCCCTGACCCTGGACACGATCAGGATCGACGCCCTGCTCGCCCAGGGCCGGGTCGAGGCCGCCGAGCAAATCGCGGTCACGCATGCCGTGGCGGGACAGACGGAAGTGGCCTGGGAGCGGCCCCGGTTCCTGATGAGCCTGGCCGCGCTGCGGATCGCCCAGGGCGAGCCGCGGTCCGGGCTCTCGTTGCTCCGTGAGTGCGGTCACCACAGTGAGGCGCTGGGGACGGTCAGCCCGGCGATGTCCCCGTGGCGCTCCCGCGCGGTCCCGGTCCATCTCGCCCTGGGGGAGGCCGAGTCGGCCCAGGCGCTGGCCGAGCAGGAGCTGGACCTCGCCCGGCGCTGCCGGCTCCCCCGGGCCCTCGGGGTGGCGCTGCGGGCGGCGGGGGCGGCGGCAGCGGGCTCCCGGGGGCTCGACCTGCTGGCCGAGGCCGTGACCGTACTCCGGCCCACCCCCGCACGCCTCGAACTCGCCCGCGCCTGCCATGACTTCGGTATCGCCCTGCTGCGCCGGGACGACAAACGCGGCGCCCGCAGGACCTTGCGCGAGGGCCTGGACCTCGCCGTCGGGTGCGGGGCCACGGTGCTCGCCACACGACTGGAAGAGGGGCTGCACCTGGCCGGCGGACGTGTCGCACGCTCCGGGAGCCAGGGCATCCGGGGACTGACCGCCGGGGAGGAACGCGTCGGCATCCTCGCCGCTCAGGGCTACAGCAACAAGCAGATCGCCGAACTCCTCGTCGTTTCGCTGCGGACCGTGGAAACCCATCTCACCGGTGCCTACCGCAAGCTCGGCATCACCGGACGCCCCCACCTGGCGGCGGCGATGGCTGAAGCGGGCCGGCCTCGTGGGGGGAGCGATCCGGCGGATTCCTGAGCGCGGTCGCACGGTCAACGGCCCTCGCACCCACGTCATAAGCCCCTCACTGTTCCTCGGGTGAGGGGCTTTCGGTATGTCCGTGGGCGGCCGGCGTTCCTGTGGTCCGCCGACCGCGGAAACCGTGGTTCCTCGTGGTCGGAAGCCGTGGTTCCCACCTGCCCGCAGCTTTTCTCGTGGTTGCCCCGAAGGGGAATCTCCGGGGACCGAAGTCTTAGCCGGATCCAATTGATTCGGCAGCTCTCTCATGACTTACTCATCGCACGGCGTCGCATTCTTCCGGCGCCACCGGACAGTGCAAGAGGGAGCAACAACCGTGAAGATCAACCATCGGGCTGTATTCGGTCTTCTCGCGGTGGGGGCCGCGTGCTTCTCCACCGTACTCTCCGCACCCGCCGCTTATGCGGGTTCCCAGAACTACATCCAGATCACCAACCACGCCGGCATCCTCGCCAATACCTGCTACAAGTGGCGTGATGCCGAGGGCAAGAACTACTGCCACAACGTCCGCCCGGTGAACGACACCTGGAAGGCGTATTTCCCCGAGGAAGCGACCGGCGCAAAGATCGATCTCAGCACCAGCATCGTCGACTACGCCACGGTGGACACCGCCGCGGTCACCGACACCAACCGCAACCACTGCTTCGAGATCACCGGGCTCGTCGACCGGCCGAAGCTCCAGGAAACGGGCTGCTGAACCACCCGGAATCCGCAGGGAGCGCCGCCGTCACGCCTTCCTGCGCAATGACCCAGAACAGAGCGAGGAAACGTTGATCTCCACATCCACCTCCGCATCCCGCATGGCGCTCACCCTCGGCGCCGTCGCCGCCGCGCTCGCCCTGGCGGCGCCCGCGGCATCCGCCGCCCAGGGCTCCGCCCTCCCCGACGTCAATGGCCACACCGACAAGTGGGTGGAGGAAGGCAGCCCCTCCGTCACCTACGACAACGGATACCAGGTGAATTCCGCGGAAGAGGTCAAGCGCGCACTGGAACAGTGCAATAACGGCAATGTGTCCTGCTCGTCGACGACCCTGGAATCCAAGCAGGTGACCAAGTGGTTCGACGTGGACAACGCCGGTATGGGCATCGGCCCCATTCAGAACTGCAGTCCCGGCGCCGCGGAGATAAACCAGACGCTGAGCGGTACCCGCACCTTCAGCTGGGGCTGGAATGTCGGTGCCAGTGTCGATATCACCCTGATCAAGGACAAGCTGGGCGTGGGCGCCTCCGCGCAGTACAGCGAGACCAACACCGAGTCGAAGAGCGGCGACATCAGGATCACCGTCAAGCCGGGTCAGAAGGGGATGCTCCTGCTGGGCCATGACATGGAACAGCGGGTCTCCGATGTGACCATCCAGGGCGGCGAGTTCGGCGGCGCGAAGATCTCCGGACTGCGCACCGAAATCCCGCTCAACACCACGGCACGCGCCGACACCGACGTGGTCGCCTGCGGCGCCACCCTCAAGAACGGGCGCTGAGCCAACGCTCCCACGCGCGACACACTCACGAAGGGTCCTCCTGTGCGGAACATCAAGAAGTCGGCGGCCTACGGGGTCGCCGCACTGGGCCTCGCGCTGGTCGGCGGCGCGATGACAGCGCCGCCCGCCGCGGCCGCGGGCTCGGGCAAGTACATCAGTTTCTCCAACAAAGGCTGGTTCATCGCCGAGACCTGCTATCACTGGGCGTCCTCGACCACCCCGGACTCCTGCGACAAGGGCAAGGCCATCGGCACGGACTGGCGGGTGGAAATCCCCGATGACGCCCAGGGCGTCAAGGTCGAGGTGACGGTCGACGGGCAAATAGCGGGTGACAACGTGTCGCCGCACATCACCGACCTGAGCCGCGACTACTGCTACGAGCTGAGTGGCTACACCTGGGGCCCGAAGAGAACCGACAAGACCTGCTAGGGCGTGCCCGGACCATTGAAGCGAGAGGTGAACTCCAGCATGCGAAGCAAGAAGCGTTCCCTGGCATACGGTGCTGCCACTCTGGGCCTCGCCCTGGCCGGCGCGGTACTGACGGCACCCTCCGCCACTGCCGCCTCGGACAACTACCTCCAGTTCGACCACCAGGCGGCGTCGCTCATCGACACCTGCTATGAGTGGAAGGGCCCGGAGGGCATCGAGAAGAAGAACTACTGCCACAACTACCGGCCGGTGGGCGACAGCTGGAAAGCATATTTCCCCGCGGAAGCAACCGGGGTCACGGTCCAGGTGCACTGGTCGGGCGGCTCCACACCGCTGTACATCAACGAGCCCGACAAGAACCACTGCTACCGGATCGAAGGAATACTCCCCAACATCCACGTCCTCGATTTGAAGTGCTGACCGGCTGATGCCGGGGCCCGTCGGTGTCTCCTGCCGACGGGCCCCGTGCATTCCACCGGGCGGCACTTCCCGGCCGAATTGCCCGCCGGAAACCTGGACACGGCACCCCCGCCTCCATAAGGTCCTCACCATGGTCCACAAAATCGAACCCGCCGCCGAGCCCCCGGTGACTCTCACCAGCCCCTACGACCTGCTGACCGGCTATCTCGATTTCTACCGGAACGCCGTGCTGCGCAAGCTGGAGGGAATGCCCGACGCGGAGCTGAGGGCCAGCCGCATGCCCACCGGATGGACGCCCCTCGGATTGTTGAAGCACTTGGCCTGTGTGGAATTGCGATGGCTGCAATGGGGATTCGAGGGTGAACAGATCGAAGAACCCTGGGCCGACTTCAAGACCCGTCCCGGACCGTGGCACGTGGACCCCGAAGAATCATTCGAGGACTGCCGAAAATTCTTCCTGGAGCAGTGCGACCGGTCCCGCGCCATCGTCGCGGCGGCCCGCCTGGAGGACCGGGCAGCCACCCTCGGCGGAAAAGTCCCGCCCGACGAGGACCGCCCCACCCTGATCTGGATCCTCTTCCACCTCCTTCAGGAGTACGCCCGCCACGCCGGCCATCTCGACATCGCCCGAGAGCTGGCCGATGGGGCGGTGGGGGAGTAGGAGGGCGTTTCCCGGCGGGACGGAAACGGCCTCATGTCGCGGCCGGCACCGCGCTATACCGTGTGGCCATGTCGGCGTTCATACAACAGCTCCCCGCCCTGATCGGCGTCGTACTCGGCGCCCTGGGGTCGTACTTCGTCAGCATGCGCGGCGATCAGGTCCGCTTCCGTCGCGAGCAGGCGGCCCATTGGGACGAGCGGCGGCTGACGACCTACGCCGACTTCGCCAGGGCGCTGAAGAAGAGTGTCACCCTGACGTACCGGATCGCCGCCCACCTCGGCAACGATCCTCACCCGCACCCCTTGTCACCCGACGAAGCGGCGCCACACCTGGCCGAGGCCACCGATGCCCGGGACCCGGCCGGGGAGGCACTGCTGATGCTGGGCAGCCCTGACGTGGTGGAGAAGGCCCGGGAATGGGTCGTCGTGGTGATGGAGATGGAAGGGTTCCTGCGCGACCGGACGCACAGCCCGGAGACATGGTCAGCCATGCTTCAGCGCCAACGCACCGCACGCGAGGGGTACTACGCGGCCGTGCGCCGAGACCTGGCGCTCCCCCCTGGCCACTCCGGCGAATGGCAGCTTGCGCCGCCCCGGACCGGCTGAGTACGCAGTGCCTTGGCGGGCCGGGCCGTCGCGCGCGGGGCGCCGATCCCGAGCGCCCCAAGGCATGCCCGGGTGAGCCGCGTCTCACCCCCGCGGTGCCTCTTGTCTATGCAACGAGTTGCATAGAAGGATCGGGATATGGCGCTTGAGCACGCGATTCTTGTCTCCCTGCTGGAGAAGCCGGGCTCCGGCTATGAGCTGGCCCGGCGGTTCGAGCGGTCCATCGGGTACTTCTGGACCGCCACCCACCAGCAGATTTATCGCGTCCTCAAGCGCATGGAGAGCGACGGCTGGATCGATGTCCGCGAGGTGCCGCAGCAGGCCCGGCCGGACAAGAAGGAGTACTCCGTCGCCGCTCTCGGCCGGACGGCGCTCGCCGAGTGGCTGCACGAGCCGATTGAACCGGAGAGCGTCCGGCACGACCTCGCGGTGAAGATCCGCGGTGCGGCCTTCGACGATCCCGCCGCGCTGATCCGTGAGGTCGAGCGGCACCATCAGATCCACTCCGACCGCCTCGCGCACTACCTGGCGGGGGAGCGGCGTGACTTCACCGGCCCCGAGGCACCTGCCACGCCCGACGCGGGCCAGGAACTCCAGCACGTCGTACTGCGCGGCGGCATCGCCTACGAGCGTATGACACTCGACTGGCTGGACGACGTACTCGCCACCCTCCGCCGACTCCGACCCGAGCGCTGAACCGGCGCCCGGGTGAGCAACACGTGTGCCCGGCCGCCGCGTTCGGGTCAGCTCCCGAGCTTTCCCCGTCCACCACCGCAATCCCCACCCGAGCCGGAAAGGCGAACACCATGGCCGACCCGCTGCTGTTCAACCCCCGCACCTACGACCCGGCGCACTTCGACCCCGAGACCCGCCGGCTGCTGCGCGCCACCGTCGACTGGTTCGAGAACCGCGGCAAGCGCCGGCTGATCGAGGACTACCGCTCCCGCGCCTGGCTGTCGGAGTTCCTCGAATTCTCCAGCAGGGAAGGGCTGTTCGCGACCTTCCTCACCCCGGCCTCGGCCGCCGAAGGGAACCAGGACAAGCGCTGGGACACCGCCCGGATAGCCGCCCTCAACGAGATCTTCGGCTTCTACGGGCTCGACTACTGGTACGCCTGGCAGGTCACCATCCTCGGCCTCGGCCCGGTCTGGCAGAGCGACAACGCCGCCGTCCGCAGCCGCGCGGCGGAACTCCTCTCCCAGGGCGAGGTGTTCGCCTTCGGCCTGTCCGAGAAGGCTCACGGCGCCGACATCTACTCCACCGACATGCTCCTGGAGCCCGACGGTGACGGCGGCTTCCGCGCCAGCGGATCCAAGTACTACATCGGCAACGGCAACGCCGCCGGACTCGTCTCCGTCTTCGGCCGCCGCACCGACATCGAGGGCCCGGACGGCTATGTCTTCTTCGCCGCCGACAGCCGCCACCCGGCCTACCACCTGGTGAAGAACGTCGTCGACTCCTCCAAGTACGTCAGCGAATTCCGCCTGGAGGACTACCCGGTCGCCGAGGCCGACATCCTGCACACCGGCCGGGCCGCCTTCGACGCCGCCCTCAACACCGTCAACGTCGGCAAGTTCAACCTCTGCACCGGCGCGATCGGCATCTGCGAGCACGCGATGTACGAGGCCGTCACCCATGCGCAGAACCGCATCCTCTACGGCCGCCCCGTCACCGCCTTCCCGCACGTCCGCCGCGAACTGACCGACGCCTACGTCCGCCTCGTCGGGATGAAGCTGTTCAGCGACCGCGCGGTCGACTACTTCCGCTCCGCCGGCCCCGACGACCGCCGCTACCTCCTCTTCAACCCGATGACGAAGATGAAGGTGACCACAGAGGGCGAGAAGGTCATCGACCTGATGTGGGACGTGATCGCGGCCAAGGGCTTCGAGAAGGACACCTACTTCGCCCAGGCCGCCACCGAGATCCGCGGGCTGCCCAAGCTGGAGGGCACCGTCCACGTCAACCTCGCCCTGATCCTCAAGTTCATGGGCAACCACCTGCTGAACCCGGCTGAGTACGCGCCCGTGCCGACCCGCCTCGACGCCGCCGATGACGCGTTCCTCTTCCGGCAGGGACCGGCCCGCGGTCTGGGCGCCGTACGCTTCCACGACTGGCGCACCGCCTACGACGCCTTCGCCGGGGTGGCGAACGTCGCCCGCTTCCGCGAACAGGCCGACGCCCTTTGCGAGTTCGTCACCACCGCCGCCCCCGACGAGGAGCAGAGCCGCGACCTCGATCTGCTGCTCGCCATCGGCCAGCTGTTCGCGCTGGTCGTCCACGGCCAGCTGATCCTGGAGCAGGCGCAGCTGACCGGCCTCGACGAGGACGTGCTCGACGAGCTGTTCGCCGTCCTCGTCCGGGACTTCTCCGCACACGCCGTCGAGCTGCACGGCAAGGACTCCGCCACCGAGGCGCAGCAGAACTGGGCGCTGGGCGCGGTCCGCCGCCCGGTCGTCGACGACGCCCGTTCGACCCGCGTCTGGCAGCGCGTGGAGGCACTGTCCGGGGCGTACGAGATGGCCCCGTAAGCACGCCGCAATCCGCCGCCGGCGCCTCGGTCCGGCAGGCTCAGCCCCGTCCGCACAGGTCGGCTGAGCCTGCCGCGCCGGGGCGCCGCTGCGCGAGCGCCGCCCTTCGCACCGACGGACGCCCGGGACTTTTCCGGCCTCCGCACACGCACCCGGAGACCCCTCTAGTATCGGCATCCTGATCAGTTCGCGCAGCGGGCGCAGGCCCGGGAGAGGGGTACGCGAGCGTGCAGCCCCTGAGGTGCCCGCAGCCGTCCGGAGACGGAGCCGGGGGAGACCGAACGGATCAGGGATCACCGTGACGATCCTCCCTGACCCCGCTGCCTCGCAGGCCCTTCTCATCGGCGTCCATGACTACGAGAGCATGCCGGCCCTGCCTGCCGTCGAGCGCAATCTGGCCGGGCTCACCGGGGCGTTCACCGACCCGGAGTTATGGGGACTGCCGCCCTCGCACTGCGTCGCCCTGTCCCAGCCGCCGAGCGCCCAGGAGGTGCTCGACACCCTCAGCCGCGTCGCCCTGTGCGCCACCGACACCTTGGTCGTCTACTACGCCGGGCATGGACTCATCGACCCGTACAGCGACGAGCTGTATCTGGCGCTGCCCGGCTCGGACCCGGAGCGGCTCTACAGCGCGCTGCCCTTCGAGTGGGTGCGGAGGGCGGTCCTGGACCCGCGGATCGGCGCCCGGCACAAGGTGGTGATTCTGGACTGCTGTTACAGCGGGCGGGCCCTGGTGGGCGGCATGAGCGGCACCACGCAGGTGGCCGATCACGCGCTGATCGACGGCACGTCCCTGCTGGCGGCCTCCGCACGGACACGGAAGGCGCTGTCCCCGCCGGGTGAGGAATTCACCGCGTTCAGCGGCGAATTGATCACCGCGCTGACCGAGGGGATCGCCGACGGGCCGCCCCTGCTGGACATGCAGACCCTCTACCGGCACCTCTACACCGCGCTGGCGGCCAAGGCCAGACCACTGCCCCAGCAGCGCAACCGCAACACCGGCGGGCTGATCGCCCTGGCCCGGAACCGGGCCCACCCCACCCACGCCGCCCCGCGCCCTCAGCCGCCGGCCGAGCAGTCACCGCCACCGGCCGAGCCGTCACCGCCACCGGCCGAACCGGCCCCCACGGCCACTCCCGCCCCCACCCCCGACCCGCGCAGCGAGGACCGCCCGCGGCCGCAGCCCCCAGCACCCCGGCCGCACCCGACGCCGAATACCGCCCGCGCCGCCGACGGGCGGAGTTCCCCGGGAGGTCCGGCCTCCGTCCGGACCAGGACCATCGCGGTGGTGTCGGCGGCACTCCTGGTCGCGGGGGTCTCCACCACCCTCGCTCTGCTGAATGGTGCGCAGGGAGCATCCGACGGAAAGTCCAAGGACGGCGCCACCGGGGCCACCTACAACGCCGCCGTCGGCCACATCCTCAAGCGAGGGGGCGCCAAGGGCGGCACGCTGAAGTTCGGCAGCGTCGCCGATGCCGATTCCTGGGACCCGCAGCGCAGCTACTCCAGCTCCGTAGCGAACTTCGCCCGTTACTACACGCGGCAACTGGTGACCTACGACCCCAAGGCGAAGGGCACCGCACTCACACCGGACCTGGCCACGTCCAAGGCCAAGATCACCGACCGCGGCCGGACCTACACCTATACCCTGCGCAAAGGGGTCACCTGGGAGGACGGGTCGCCCGTCACCTCCGAGGACATCAAGTACGGCATCGAGCGGCTCTGGGCGACGGACGTCATCACCGGCGGACCGAGCTACCTGAGGGAGGTGCTCGACCCCGAGGGAACCTATCGGGGCCCGTACCAGGACACCTCGGCGAAGGGCCTGACAGCGATCGAGACGCGCGGTCCCGGAACCATCGTCTTCAAACTGCCCCGGCCCAACGGTGACTTCGAGCAGATGCTGGCCATGATCGCCGCCTCGCCCGTGAAGAAGAGCCAGGACACCAAGGCCAAATACGGTCTCAGGCCGTTCTCCAGCGGCCCGTACACCTTCCGTTCGTACCATCCCGGAGAATCGCTGGAGCTGGTGCGCAATCCCCACTGGAAGCGGGGGGCCGACCCGATCCGTAATGCCCTCCCGGAAACCATCACGGTCCGGATCACCGGCAACCAGGAATCCCTGGACAGTGGTCTGACCAGAGGCGATTTCGACCTGGCGCTGGGCACCACAGGGCTGGGACCGGCCACCCGAGCCAAGGTGCTGCCGGACCGCGACCTCAGCAAGAACCTGGACAACCCGCGGTCCGGCTTCGTGCGCTACGCGGCCTTTCCGCAGACGGTCGAGCCGATGGGGAACCTCCACTGCCGCAAGGCGGTTGCCTACGCCGCCGACCGCCGGAGTCTTCAGACCGCGCTCGGTGGCGCCGCAGCGGGTGGCGACCTCGCACCGAGTCTGCTCCCGCCCGGCATCAGGGGCGCCGACCCCGCTTTCGATCCGTACGGCGTGCTCAAGAAGAACGGCGGCGCGCCGGATCTGGCGAAGGCCAGGGACGAGCTGAAGAAGTGCGGCCGGCCGAACGGCTTCCCGACCACCATCGCGGTGCGCAACAACCGGCCGTCGGAGATCGACGCCGCCGAAGCGCTGACGAGTGCGCTGGGCAGGGTCGGCATCGAGGCGAAGGTCGACCGGTTCGACGCGGCGCGAACGTCCACCCTCGTCGGGTCGCCGAACGAGGTGCGGAAGCGGGGCTACGGCATCGTCATCACGAGCTGGGGTGCCGACTTCCCGACGGGGCAGGCCTTCTGGCGCCCGCTCGTCGACAGCCGGATGCACCCGCCGAGCGGCAACGCCAATCTGGCCGACGTCGACTCCCCGGCGCTCGACAAGCTCCTCGACAAGGCCGTCGCCGAAACCGACCCGGACGCGGCCGGAGAGACCTACGAGGAGATCAACCGCAAGGTCTCCGAGGAGGTCTTCTACCTGCCGTTCGTGCACGGCAGGTACGTCAGCTGGCGCAGCCCACGGTTGACCGATGTCCATGTCGCCGATGTCTACGGTGGCTACGACTATGTGCGGCTGGGCGTCCGCGGAGCCTGACGCCGCAGGCTTCACGGGACAAGCCGTCTGATCCCTACCTTTCGGGCATATCGGATATCTCCGGCTGTGCGGTGGAGCGCAGCGACTATCATCCGGACAAGCTCAGCCCGCACCACGACTGGAAGAGATGTGCTTCTGCTCCGCTCCTTGCAATCGCCGGGGCCGGTACGGATGACGTCGCTCGCACTTGCGGCGACGGGCATCGTGGCGCTGGTGGGCGGCTGCACGGGGAGCGGGGAGCCGCTGAGCGCCGGCCCCACCCCGGCCGCCTCCGCCCCGGTGCGGCTGTGGCCGGATCGCAAGCCCGCGCCGCAGCCCGAGCGGGGCAGGGGCGAGAACCTCCCTGCCGCCGTTCCCGGGGTGCCCCGGGTGCCGTCCGGGGACATCCGCAAGGCCCCGCTGCTCACCGTCGTCAAGGCGCAGGTGGATGCCGGCTCCGCGCTCGACGGCGGACGGCAATTCGACTCCGCCACCGAGAGCAGGATCAATGCCTGCGCCGACGCCCCGGACCACTGCCCGGTGCGAAAACCGCAGTACCAGGATCTGACCGGTGACGGGAAGCCCGAATTGATCGTGGGCATCGAGGCGCTGGACGACTCCCTGGCGCTCTGGGTCTTCACCCTGCGCCACGGGGCGGTGACCCGGATCATGGACGCCGGCGCGACTCCGCTCTCGGTGGAGGTCGCCAACGGCGATCTGATCCTGCGGGAGCCCACGGGCACCCCCGGGTACGCCACCCGCACCGTCTACGAGTGGGACCCCCGGACGCAGGCCATGACGCTGCGGGCCATGGAGTTCGACGAAGCGGACTCCGCCCCCTCCGCACCGAAGAGGAAGCCATGAGCGCCGGCCGGCCCCGTGCGCGGCTGCGGCTGCCCGCATGGACGGCGACGCTGTACTGGAAGTTCGCCGTCTTCGTCATCGTCATGTGCTGTGTGCTCGCCACGGTGGTCGGTGTGCTGGTGCACGTCCTGGTCGGCAGGCAGTCCGAAGACCAGGCCCGCAGCGCCGCCCTGGCCCAGCTCGACACCGTCGCGGCGGCGTATGTCGCCGGGGAGCCGCTCGGCCGCGACGCCGCGGTGAACCCCGCCGACCTCCCCGCCTCGCTCCGCACCATGGCGCGGCACGGCGAGCGCGGCACCCAGCTCGGCGAACACCGCGGCCGCCCGGTGATGTGGGCCGTCACTCCCGCCGACGGCAAGGCGCTGGCCGTCCACCTCGACCACACCCAGCGAGCCGCCGCGCTCCGCGGGCTGGACCGGGCCATCATCGGCTCCTCGGCGTTCGCGATCGCCCTCACCCTCCTCGTCGGGCTGTTCGCCGTCTCCCGAATCACCCGTCGGCTGCACCGCACGGCTCAGGTCGCCCGCAGGATCAGCACCGGCGATCTCGACGCCCGGGTGGACGATCCCCGGGTCCTGCGTCCCGACCAGGCCCAGGACGAGGCCGCCGCGGTGGCGGCCGCGCTCGACGCGATGGCCGCCGCACTCCAGGCCAAGCTGAACAGCGAGCAGCGTTTCACCGCCGATGTGGCGCATGAGCTGCGCACCCCGCTGACCGGGCTGCGGGTGGCGGCCGAGCTGCTGCCGCCCGGCCGCCCGACCGAGATGGTGCAGGACCGGATCGGGACCATGAGCCGGCTGACCGAGGACCTGCTGGAGATCTCCCGTCTCGACGCGGAGGTGGAGCAGGCCGACATCGACCTGCATCAGCTGGGGCCGCTGGCCGAGCGTGCGGTGCCGGCCACCGGGCCGGCGGCCGAGGTCCGCATCGAGCGGGACGCCCGCGTGGAGACCGACCAGCGCAGGCTCCAGCGAGTGCTCGGAAACCTCGTCGCCAACGCCCACAAGCACGGCCGCCCGCCGGTGATCCTGACCGTCGACGGCCTGACCATCACCGTGCGGGACCACGGCGACGGCTACCCCGACCGGCTCCTCGACCACGGACCCCAGCGCTTCAGCAGCCACTCCGGAAGCGGCAAGAAGACCGGCCACGGCCTCGGCCTGACCATCGCCGTCGGCCAGGCCAGGGTCCTCGGCGCCACCCTCCACTTCTCCAACGCCCCCGACGGCGGAGCCATCGCCGAACTCACCCTCCCCCCATCGCCCCCGTCCCGGGGCCTCCAACAGCCGAGGGGCGGGGACGACTCCTAGGCGTATTGACCATCGGGTCGTCCACGTAACCCCATCGGCACACGATCAACCCGCCCAGCACGCAGGCCCGGCCGGCAGTCTCACCTGCCGGCCGGGCCCCGCACCGCTCGGGCGCGTCGGAGGGGTCTCAGAACAGACCCTGCGTCAACGCGACCGAGTCGGGTACCGCGACCTCCTCGGGGGCGGTCAGGGGCATGATGCCCAGGATCTGGTGGACGACGTAGTGGGCCGACATCATGGCGCCTTCCTGCCAGCCGGGCAGGGGGGAGATCTGGTCGCCGGTGACGAAGAAGGCGTCGGTGCCCTCGGGTTGGAGCAGGCGTTTGTATGCCTTCTTGTGGGCGGGCTGTTGTGGTTTCCAGGCTGCCCAGCCGCCCAGTTGGTAGGGCACCTTGTGCCAGGCGATGGAGATGCCCTGCTTGTCGGGGACGAGCTCCTTGTTCTTGAATTCCGGGTGCAGCTGGATGGCGCCTTCGCGGGCCAGTTGCAGGCGCCTCTCGGGGGTGAGCTTGCCGAGGGTCTCGGCCGCGGTCCCGAAGTTGTAGGCGCCGGTCAGGGTTCCCTTGTTGGAGAAGTAGTCGTTGGACGGGTACCACATCTGGGTGATGTTGTGGCCGGTCCAGCTGATTCCGCCGTAGATGCCCTCGGTGTCGTCGGAGCCGCCGAGGTCGCCTTCCCAGAAGCGGCGGTTCGCCTGCCAGCCGACCTTGCAGGTCTTCTCGAACTCCACGGCGCGGAGCGCCTGCTCGAAGGGGTCCGAGAAATGGGTCAGTTTGATTTTGCGGAGCACCGGGACCGGGATGTTGCTGACGCAGTAGCGGGCGTCGTCCTGGAGCTCGTCGTCGCCCTTGCGGTACTTGAGGCTGACACCGAGGCCGCTCGCACCGATTTCGATCTCGCGGACCTCGGCGCCCAGCACGATCTTCGCCCCGGCCCGTTTGGCCTCCCGCGCCAGTGCCTTGACGATGTGGTCCATGCCGCCGACCGGCTGGAACATCGTCGCCTGCCACAGATAGTCGACGGGCTGGTAGAAGCGGGTCTTCCAGAAGCCCGAGTGCACCAGGTCCTCGAAGGACAGCGGCGGGGCCGGGGCCGGCCACTCCGCGATCTCGGGGCTGTCCAGATAGCCGGAGCGCGTCGAGCCCCGGTACTTGCCGTTGGCGTCGAGCGCGCCGAACACCCTCAGCAGATCACGGAGTTCACTGGTGAAGGTGTCCCCGCCGGTCAGCGTCTCGGCGAGCCTGGCCGCGAGGTGACCGCGGGTGTCGTTCGCCACCCGCCGGTTGGGCCAGGTCACCTCGGCATGCGGCGGCCGGACCCGGTTCGCCGTGGTCTCCATGACGTACGGCTCCAGCGCCACACCGAAGTCCCGGCAGTACTTGAGCACCCGGCGGTGGTGGTACGGGATACGGCCGGGCCCGAGGTTGAGGTACAGGCCCTCGTCGAACTCGCAGCGGTGGGTCGGCTTGGGCGTGCCGTGCTCATCGAGTTCGTAGAGCTGGTCGCCGTGGCGGGCGGTGCGGTTACGTCCGCCGATGCGGTCCTGCGCTTCGAGGACGGTGACCCGGTAGCCGGCCGTGCTCAGCTCGTACGCGGCTGTCAGGCCCGCCACACCGGCGCCCAGGATCAGCACCTTCGCGCCCGCTCCCGGGGTTCCGGCGGGCCGTACGGTGCCGGTCCACCCGGTGGCCTCCGGCCCGGACAGCCCGCTCATGGCGTGCCGCAGCGCCTTCGCCGAGTCGTCCACGGGGGCCTCCGCCACGGGCCGCCCGGCGCCCCGGCCGGTCATCGCCTGCTCCGTTCCGACGCCGCACGGGCGGGCGGCGGACAGTTCTCGGCGACCTTGTACTTGAGCGCCTCGGGATAGTCGTGCCGGTCCAGCTGCACCCGCACCACGATCGGGCCCTGGTTGACCGCGTCGCTGGGTTCGGCGATCCGCGCCAGCAGGGTGGTGAGTTCGTCGTGCCGGCGGACCGCGAAGCCGTGCATCGGGTGCTTGGCGGAGCCGAAGACATCCGCGAGCTTCTCGTACCGCCAGGGGTGCAGTTCGTTGTAGAACTCGGCGCCGTCGGAGCGCGGTGCGCCCTCCTGGTAGTAGCAGGGGTGGACCAGCATCTGCTCGATGCCGTAGAACGCCTCGTTGTCCAGGACGAACACCACCGGGCGCAGACCGTGCCGCACATGCGTGGACATCTCCTGGCACGTCTCCTGGAACGAGCCGTCGCCGACGAAGACCATCGGCCGCTTCTTCGCCTGGCTCCGGCCGAGCGCCACCCCGGTGGCCGCGCCGACCGAGTAGCCGATGGACAGCCAGCTGTTCTGTGCCACGTACGAGGCGCGCTCGGCCATCCGCAGATTCATCGAGCCGATCAGCGCGAACGCGGCGTCGCACACCACCGTGAACGGGTTGCTGCGCTCGTCCGGCGGCTCACTGGTCTGCGCTTCGAGGAAGGCGTTGAGGTGCCGGAAGAGACTGTCGTACGTCAGGTTCTCCGGGTACGGTCCGCCGGTCTGGGTGGCCAGGTAGGCGTCGGTGCTGTCGGGGACCGCGAGGCCCGCCTGATGGGCACGGGCGAAGTAGTCCGCGGCGAAGGCACCGTCTCCGAACTCGGCCAGCAGGCGCTCCCGCAGCGCGGGGAGGAACCGGGCGAGCTGCACATCGGGGAAGTACGACGCGCCGACATGCACCCCGTCGTGGGCGGCGACCGCCCAGTCGTCACCGATCGACCGCACGCCGCCGAGGTTCTTGGAGGTCGCCCACGAGCCGAGGCCGATACGGCAGCCCGCGTTGTTGAAGACCTCGGCGACCTTCGGGTTGCTGGCCTTGCCGTTGTAGACGCCGGAGAAGCCCGGGGTGTACTCGGACACCACGGATTTGGCGCCGATGGTGGTGCAGAACGGGATGCGGGTCTCGTGCACCAGCCGCTCGAACTCGTCGGACAGCCGGAAGCGGTCGATCTCCTCACCGGCCCACAGGATCGGGTTGCCGTACCGCCGGATCAGTTCCACACAGGCGTCGACCGCGCGGTCGAGCATCTGCTGCTTCTGCACGGTGACGGGCCGCTCGCGCCGCGTCAGCCGGCCCTGCGGCGCGGGACACTGCGCTCCCCAGACGTCATCCATGACCTCCAGATAGACCGGCCGCCGGTGCGAGAGGCACGCGGTGATCGCGCTGTCGATCTGGCTGGGGGCCAGCCCGGGGTTGGAGATGGCCTGGGCGTCCACGGTCACCTGGCGGTAGACCTCCAGGTTGCTCTCCGGGCGCTGTGACATATGTGAGGTGAGCAGGCCGATCGCCTGCTGGTTGAGCCACTGCTCGTAGGAGGGAGCGGCGTTGATCGCGATCAGCGGCACATACTCGGCGAAGGCCCCGCCGATCGAGTTGAGCAGGTTGAACGCGCCCACGCTGTAGGTGACCGCGACCGCGCCGATGCCCTGCTCGCCGAGCGCGATCTCCGCGTCGGCGGACTTCACCCGGGCATATCCGTCCGCGGCCTGGCCCGCGCCGCCCTCGGTGGGGGTGCCCACCCAGCGCACCGTGGTCTTCTCGTGCAGGGTCGACAGGAACGGGCCCAGGTGGTCGCCCGGAACGCCGAACAGATGGGTGATACCGAGCTGTTCCAGCCGGCGGGCCAGATACTCGGCCACCGTGCAGGTCGGGGAGGTGGTCATGACGTCAGCACCCCCTCGCGCGGCTGATCCGGCGATCCGGCGGCGGCCCGGCGCTCGCGGGGAGCCGTGGCCCGTGCGCCCATGGTGCTCTCGTCCGCCGCGGGCGCTTCGTGGACGGCGAGGGCGGCACGTACGGCCGTCTCCACCGCACCCTCGATCCAGGCGTGCTTGAGCGACACATGCTCACCCGCGAAGTGCACCGGCCCCTCGGGCCGCACCACATCGAGGTGGAAGCTGGTCATCTGATGCGGGGTGTAGACCGCGGCCTCTCCGCAGGCGTACGGGTCGCGCAGCCAGCTCTGGGTCTGGCCGGCCCCGGTGTAGAAGACCTCGATCCGGCGGCCGTGCACCGACTGGAGGTTGAGCAGGGCGTAGCTGTAGCGCTCGGCGTCCTCGAAGGAGTCCCAGCGCGCGGCGTCGTCCGACCAGGAGTAGCCCGCCAGCACCACGCCGCCCTGACTGCCGGGGACGGGGTGCGAGGGGTAGTACATGAAGCGGTTGGGGTTGTCGGTGGTGGAACCGCCGCCGTAGGCATGTGTGGCCGGGCGAACGCCGGCGCCCAGCGGGGAGTTGCGGTAGTACTCCACCTGCTGCGGGCTGATGCGCTTCTCGTCCACGCTGGGGTGGGCGCCCAGCAGCCCCGTGGGCAGCTCCCGCAGGCTCTGCGGAACGGCCAGCGCGGCCTCCGCGTCGTCCTCGCCCTGCTGCTGGTAGTAGTCGTACAGCCCCGGCGCGATGGCGTCGAGCTCCCGCTTCCAGTCCTCCTCGGTGAACTCCCACCAGCGACGGGAGAATTCCAGCAGCACCTTGGTCGCCTGGTCGTAGTGCGTCTCGATGACGGCCCGGCGCTTCTTGTACGAGAACGGCGGGGTCACGGTGGTGAACCGCAGGCTGGAGAACGGGATGGTGACGATCGCCAGGTCCCCGGTCCAGGTCTCCACCGGGCCGTTCGGGTCGCCCTCGGGCACGGTCTGGATGGCGACGGCGGGACCGCCCGGTCCGGCGAGCCCACCGTGATGGCCGTCGCGTCCCGGGTCGTAGTACTCCAGCCGGACCATCCGCTGGCCCATCACGATCTGGTCGCGCAGATCCTTGGCGAGCGCCTCCGGGAGCTTCCGGCTGCCGCCCTCGATCTCCCAGTAGGTGGCGGCGGGATCGATGTCGCTGCGGCCCAGGAAGCTGTGGAAGAAGGCGAGGTGCAGCCGCGAGGTCATGTTCTCGATCGTGCCGATCGCCTCGATGGCCTCATCGCTGAACCCGGCGTACTCGCGCAGGAAGCGGCCCATGGAGAAGCCGTCGAAGTCGCGGACGACCCCGGCCCAGCCGTCCAGCCACTCCTTGAACGGCTTGTTGACGCGCTTTCCGTCGCTCTGCAGCACCGAGTAGTAGTCGCGCACCGGCTCCAGCGCCTGGTTGACCATCTCGGACACGGTCAGCCGCGATTCGCAGCCGGTAAGGTGGAAGCCCTCGTTGATCTGGGACGGGTCCTTGGCGTAGTGGGCGCGGCGCACCTGGGCACGGTTGGTGCGGATCCAGGTCTGGTTGCGCTTGTCCGGCTCCCGGAACTCGGGGCTGGGGTCGCCGTACGTCCAGATCTTGCCGTCCTTGAACGACTTGTAGATCACCGGCGGCACGGGAGCGGTCTGATTGCCCGTCGACGGATCGATGTCGACATTGAAGAACAGCCGCCGCTTCAGGCCGAGTTTGTCGATCAGCGCCAGCGTCAGCGGATGGAAGCTGGGCAGGCGCATCGCCCCGGCCTCCGCGTACTGCGCGGGGTCGGTGAAGGGCGGCGGCTCGCCCTTCTTGGCGTGGAAGGTCTTGATGCGGCCGCCGACCCGGTTGGCGTTGGCCTCCAGGATGGTCACATCGTGACCGGCACGGGTCAGCAGATCGCCGGCCACCAGACCGGCGATGCCCGCTCCGACGATCAGGATGCGCTTGGGGACGGCGGGGCGCTCCAGCCCCTTGTCGATGAGCACTTCGAGGTAGCGCAGCTTGAGGTCCTCGTTGGCCGGCTCGGGGCCGACCAGCAGCAGTTCACGGGCGAGCTGCTGATAGGTCTTCTCGTTGGTGCGCTCGGCTCCGGTGCGCTCATCGCGGAGGTCACGGCGGATGTCGCTCATGGCGCTCAGCCCTTCCCTTCCAGGGACTCGTTCGCGGCGAGGCGGCGCAGCGTGCTGATGGAAGGAGTGAAGGCGTACACCGCACCGGTGGTCTGCACGAACCGGTTCATCGAAACGGTGCCTTCCTCGCCGTCGGCCAGCACGATATGGGCGTCCGGGCTGCCGGAACCGCCCTGCCGGATGGTGCCGGTCACCTTGTCGATGCCGTTGGGGGACCCGGGATCGCCCGGCAGGAAGTTGGGGTTGTTCGACCAGGCGCGCTGGAGGAACTCGAACTGCCGCTCCAGCGAGGTGCCGTAGCACACGAACATCAGGCCGCGGTCCGTGTCCGCCTTGCCCGCCGAGTACGCGGGGCCGTACGGAATGCCGCGGCGCATGACGCGGTGCTTCTGGGTGGCCTCGAAGTGCCGGGGATGCGACCTGCGGATGTGCGCGGCGCACGGGGTCTGCTTCCCCTGGCCGTCGTTCTCGTAGGTGAAGTCGTTGCGCTCCGGACCGACTCCGGTCACCGGGTTCTCGCCCTGCGCGAGGGGCGTGCCGTCCTTCTTGCGGCCGACCAGACACGCGCCCAGCAGCTCGGCGGAGATGGCGTGCGGCCGGAACTTGGCCGCTTCACGTTCCACCGCCTCGTTCCAGCCGGGGACGTCCTGCCGCAGTCGGCGCACCACCTGGAGGGAACCGTTGTCCATCCACGTGGGTGCCTCGGGCGGTGCTCCGCTCTCACTCTGGTGACCGAAGACGAACTCGCCGGGCTCGACCAGGGTCGACCCGGGTCGGTTGTCCCGGACACCGGGATTCTCCCGGTCCTCACGGTGGAAATCCTTGACGCCCGGCTGTGAAATGCCGTCCTTGTACCCGAAGTGCTCATGCCCCCGCAGATCTCCGGTCAGGGTGCGGCCGTCGTCCTGATGGACCAGGGTCACCCCGTGCGCCGAATCAGCGGCGGCGATATTCCGGAGCTTTTCGTTCAGCGCTTCCTCCGTGTCCGCGGCGACGATCAGTACGGCGTGTACGCCGTTCCGGTCCGAGCCGAAATGCCAGTGCTCGGGGGCGCTCGTCCCGTCGTCGCCGAGGTCCGGGGCCCGTCCGGCCGCACCCTTCACAAACGACTCGAACGGCGCCAGATCCGTCTTCACCTTCTCGGGTTCCCGGGCCACCTGGAGCAGGCCCTGGAACGTCAGGGACACTCCGACCCAGGTCGCGACGAGGAACGGATCCTGGCCGTAGGCCCGGCGGGAAATCGAGAACTCCTCATTGAAGTCCTCGACCGTGGCGGTCACCGAGACCGTATTGAGCATGACGGACAGCCAGCCACGGCCACCCGCACCGTCGGGGAAGCGGACATAGCGGAACGCCATATAGTCCTTGTTGAAACCGGAAAGAATGTTGCCCTGGATTTCCATGGATCTGCGCAGGGGCGGTTCCGGAAGCTGCTCGATGTCCGGGGCACCGGTCGGGCGCAACGAGGTAGTGGTCACTTCTCTCCTTCAGGGAGCGGCGGGTGCTCCAGGAGCCTCGGGGAATTCGCACGCGGGCGAAGCCGGCTCCCGGCACGCGGAGGCGGAGGTCGATACGGAAGAGGTACAGGGGGCACACCAAAGACAGCCGGTGCACGGCTTGTGTCGCCAGCCCAGCACCGAACCTGCCACCTCGCAGGACCACCGACGCCAATCGGAGCACCCGGTCACCCGTACCGGTGACCGACCCCGCCCACCCCGGTGCCGCGGGACCCCGCCCACCCGGCGCCGCGAATCGGAGAATCTACCCGCCTGGGCGGTGCCCTCAAGCCCCCAGCCGCTCCGCACGGAAGCACCGGTCCGCCGCGGCTGCCGCGGGCGCCCTGACCGCATCCGGGGCAGGGGCCGCACAAGGCCGGGAGCGCCATGAATGCGCCCCTCTTCGCGCCCCCGGATCACTACGTTTGCGCTGTTCACCACCCGTACCGAGGGTCGGTCCGCAGCCCGGTTCGGGCGTGGGTGCGGGCCGTCACACCTTCTGTTGAAGGCCCTGGGGCGCGGCCTCGGAGCGACGGGAATTCAGCAGATCCTGCTCCGTGGTCGGGCGCGCTGCGCGCCCACGACGGAAGGACACGGCTATGCGACGCACCATCGTCGGCACCTGCGCTGCCCTCGGGGCACTGGCCATCGGGCTGGCCGGCCCGGCCACTGCCGCCCCGGTTCCGGTGACGGCGCTCAACTGCGATGGCGACACCTATCAGTGCACGGCCAGCCTTCACTTCGGTGACAACAATTGGAAGGCCAGCTGGGGTGCGAACATCTTCCACCAGACGCCCCGGTCCGCCTCTCGTGCGCCGGTTCCGGTGACCGCGTTGAATTGCGATGGCGACACCGGAAAGTGCATCGCCAACCTGCAATTCGGTGATGGATATTGGCGGGCGAGCTGGTCCGCCACCATCTTCCACCAGGGGCTCCGCTCCGCCGACGGCACCCGGCTGGCGGCTCCGGTCCCGGCGAACAGCCTGAACTGTGACGGCAACATCGGCAGGTGTTCCGTCAACCTCCAGTTCGGCGACGGCAATTGGAAGGCCAACTGGGCCGCCACCATCTATCACCTGTAATCGGCCTTCCCCTCGGTGAGGGGATCGAGCAGCAGGACCGTGAAGGGGCCCGGGGACGCGCACCATCCGTCCCCGGGCCCGTGCGCACACCTCCGCGGTGGCCGTCCGTGCGCAGCGGAAACGGCCGTATCCCCGCACGCCCGCCGGCCGCACCCGCGGCGTGGAAAACGGGGCGGCGGAATACCCGCGTACGCCGGGAAGCGATGCGGGCGTGACGCTCATCTACGTATTGTCATTTTGATCGCCGAACGCATCATTGCTGTCACGTACACGCCTTTTTCGGATCCGCCGGGAACCCTACCGTCGCAGGACCCAAACATTCGACGGCGGCAACTTCCGCTCCGCGAGAGCCCGTTCATGAATCGACTCGTGAAAGGGCGGCGGAGTGGCGGCTGCCCAGGGAGAAGTCATGTCCGAAGTCATACAGCAGCAAGAAAATCCGCAGGCCCTGGGCTCCTGGCCCGGCGGAGACGGGGGCGGGGGAGACTGGCCCAGATATCCCAGACTCTACGACGCCATTCCGGCCTCCGGACCGACCACCGGGGGAAACACCGTCCTGCTCACCGGGTCCGGCCTCCTGGGCACGAGTCTGGTCACCTTCGGCGGCGTCCCCGCCACCATCGTCGCCCAGGACCCTTACGGCAATTCGGTCACCGTCCTCGCACCGGCGCACGCCGCGGGCACCGTCCAGGTCATCGCCACCACATCCCGGGGCATCTCCAATGCGGTGAGCTACACCTACACGGTCACCCCGCCGACCGGTCCGACGGTCACCGCCCTCGTGCCCAACACCGGGCCCACCGCGGGCGGCACCGCGTTCGCCATCCTCGGCAGCAACCTCACCGGCGCGACGGTCACCTTCAACGGTGTCGCGGCCCTCGGCGTGTCCATCAACGCCGCGGGCACCGTGCTCACCGGCACCACACCGCCCGGCCCGGCCGGCAACGTCCCGGTCGTGGTCACCACACCGGCCGGCAGCACCACCGTCCCCGGCGGCTTCACCTACACGGCACCGCCGCCCGTCGCCACGTCACTGTCGCCGTCGTCGGGCAGTACCGCGGGCGGAACGGCGTTCGTGATCACGGGGAGCAATCTGAACGGGGCGACGGTCACGTTCAACGGTGTTGCGGCGAGCGGGGTTTCGGTCAACGCGTCGGGTACGGCGCTGGTCGGCTTCACCCCGGCCGGTGCGCTCGGCAACGTCCCGGTCGTGGTCACCACACCGGCCGGCAGCACCACCGTCGCCGGCGGGTACACCTACACGGCACCGCCCCCGCCGGTGGTGACCCTGCTGTCGCCGCCGGCGGGCAGCGCCGCGGGTGGTACGGCGTTCGTGATCACGGGGAGCAATCTGAACGGGGCGACGGTCACGTTCAACGGGGTTGCGGCGAGCGGGGTTTCGGTCAACGCGTCGGGCACGGCTCTGGTCGGCTTCACCCCGGCCGGCCCGCTCGGCAACGTCCCCGTCGTGGTCACCACCCTGGCCGGCAGCACGCTCGTCGGCGGCGGATACACCTACGTGTGAGCGGCCGCTTCCCCGGCGGCCCCATGGAGCCCGGGGCCCGGGGGAGTCCGCTGCCGCGATGACCCGGCGAGCAGTGCCACCGCGCCCCGGCAGGGATCGTCCCCTTCCGTTCCTGGCGGACCGCGGCCCGGGCGTGTCCTCCCGGTGTGTGGGTGACGGGTGACACGCCCGGGGTGGCACTCCGGCGAGGTGAGGGCCTTCCGGCCCGGTGTGGAGGACGACCTCCGCGCCGGCGGCGGGAGGCCCTTGCGTGTGTGCGGGCGGCCGACGGGCGGGCGGTGCGGCTGCCCGCACCGCCCGCCCCGGCGTGTGATCCGCGTCACTTACGTCGCGGGCGGTCCGTCAACGCCGCAGGTCAGAAGCTCAACGTAAGCGGGCCACTGCGCAAGGTCATTTTGGTCCGCGGATCTGATTAACAATCACGGCCTGGCGAGCGGTCTAGGGGCAAGAGATGCGGTCTTCTCCGGCGTCATCCGGACGCTGGGGAGTTCACCGCGAACAGCGAAAGGAGAGGCAGTGGACCACCAGTGGCCCTGGGACACGCCAGCCATGGGCGGCGCGGCCAGGACGATCCCGGCTGTGCTCCGCGCCCGGGCGCGCGAGAGCACCCACACCGCCTCGCGGATCTGCGGCCCGTCGGCCGCCAGCACCTTGTGTGACCCGGACCGTGGAAGCCGGTGCGGTGCGGAACGGGACCTTCCGGCGCAGGTCCACCCCGGTGCCGTCCGTCCGCCCGTGGCGGGCCGAGGGATGGCCGCCCGGTGAGCGATTACGGAGACGGACAGCAGTTGCGCCCCGACCCGATGGACGGCCTACGGGGCGACTTCACCGCCTTCTTCAAGGAGGCGCAGTACGGCTACCTCGGCTATGCGTACCAGTGGCTGCGCCACCGTCAGGACGCCGAGGACGTGGTGCAGATAGCCGGGATGAAGATCCATGCGAAATGGGACGAGTTCCAGTCGCACCCCAACTTCCGGGCCCTGTGCCTGCGCGTCCTGCGGGACGCCATCAAGGACCACATCCGCTCGCGTAACCGGGCGACCCGCCGTGAACGGGCCGCAGCCGCGGAAGCCGGGCTCCACCAGTCCTGCGTCGACCAGATTCTGCACCTGGGCACCTTCGACGCGCTGGACCGCGCCATGGATGAACTGGCCCGCCGGGAGCCGGTGCAGGCGGACTGCGTCCGGCTCCGCGTGGCGCAGCTGAGCTATGAGGAGATCGCCGAGACCCTCGGCATCACCCCGGGCACGGCGCGCACCTACTACTCCCGCGGCCGCCAGCTCGCCAAGGAACTCGCGGCCTCCTATCTCCGGAACGATCAGGAAGGAGAACCGTCGTGACCATCGAAGACATTCTGCAGGCCGAAGCCGATGAGGTGGGAAGCGTACTGGCCGACCACGACCCGGAAGCCTTCACGCGAAGACTGGCCGAGCGGATCGCCGAGGCCGAGCGGCAGACGCCACCCACGGCGCGCCCGGTGTCCGAAGGGCGGCATGACCGCGGCCCGGTCCCGGCGCACCCCGGCCGGGCCCGGCCGCTGCCCAGACGTCCGCGGCCCCGGCCCGTGCCGAGCGCCACGGCGGGCCCGGAGGAGCTGCGCCGGCACCTGCACACCCTGTGTGAGTCGGTGCTGCGCGGGGGGCACATGGGGCGGCTGGAGAAGTTCGCCCGGGACTACGACGCGGCCGGCGCCCGGACCTTCGCCTGCCTGCTCTACTCCATCAACCGGCGGGAGGCGGCGGTCTTCTGGTGGCGGTTCGCCGCCGGCGCCGAGGACCAGCTCTCCGCGCACTGCCTGGCGATCCACCACGCGGCCGACGACAACCTCATCGACGCGCGCCTGTGGCGCACCATCGCCACCGCCCTGGGCTACTCACCGCGCCGGCATCTGCCCAACCCGGCCCCCGGCGCCCCGCTCCCGGACCCCGGCTGGCTGCTGGCGCGTTCCGGGCCCGAGCTCCAGCAGTTCGCCGAGCCGCAGGCCCCGCTGTCCGCGGGGTGCGCGGGGCGCTGACGCGGCCGGGCAGGCGAACCCGGCCCTCCCCGGAAGCCCGGCGGCGAGCCGCGGCCCCGGGGGCCGGCATGTACCACCACCCACCACCGATCAAGGAGACGCCCATGAAGGATCATGCGGAGGCCCGGCAAGCCCCACCGCGTGTTCCCGCGGAGCCACGGCGCCCGTGGCTCAGGAAGTACGCCCGCTTCACCGCCGCCCATGCCATCGAGGGGGTGGCCGGGGCCGTCATCTCCGCCCTGCTGCTGTACCTGACCCAGCGGTAGACGGGACCGGCCCCCGGGCGCTGTGTCCGCCGCCGGCCCCGAACGGGCCGGCGGCTCCGGTCGCGGTTAGTGGCTCCGCCGCCGGGGATGGTTTCCCCGTACCCAGTCGTCTTGGGGCAGGGCCACGACGGGCAGGAGGCCGGATGACAACCGAACCGATGGGAACCGTTGAACTGGCGGCAATGGGCGAGGACTTCGTCCGCGACCCCTTCGAGGTGTACGCGCGGCTGCGCGAGCGAGGCCCGGTGCATCGCGTACGCCTCCCGGAGGGCACGGTCGTCTGGCTGGTCGTCGGCTACGACGAGGTACGCGCGACGCTCAGCGACCCCCGGCTGTCGAAGGAGTGGCGGCATGCCTCGTCCGCGCAGCCGATGCAGCCGGTGTCCAGCGGCGTGTCGATGCTCCGCTCCAACGCGCCGCAACACACCCGGCTGCGCGGCCTGGTGGCCCGCGCCTTCACCGCGCGCCGGGTGGCGTCCCTCGCGCCGCGCGTCCAGGAGCTGACCGATGAGCTTCTGGCGGGCATGCTCGCCGCCCCCGACGGCCGCGCCGATCTCGTCGAGGCGCTGGCCTTCCCGCTCCCGATCACCGTCATCTGCGAGTTATTGGGTGTGCCCTTCCTGGAGCGGGACACCTTCCGTACCTGGACCGACATCCTGATGGTCGGCGCCCCCACGCCGCGGACCAAGGAAGTCCTCACGGCCATGACCGGCTACCTCGACGACCTGGTGGAGACCAAGCGCGCGCACCCAGGCGACGACCTGCTGAGCGATCTGATCGCGGTGAGCGACGGGGACGGCGACCGGCTCAGCCACGAAGAACTCCTGGGCATGGCCCAGCTGTTGCTGATCGCCGGCTACGAGACCACCGGCAATCTCATCGCCAACGGCGTGCTGGCGCTGCTCACCCACCCGGAGCAACTCGCCGCGCTGCGCGCCGATCCGTCCCTCATCGACGGCGCGGTCGAGGAGATGCTGCGCTACGACGGACCGCTGGAGACCGCCACCTTCCGCTTCACCCTCGACCCGGTCGACATCGCCGGCACGGTGATCCCCGGTGGCGGCGAGGTCGTGCTCCCCGTGATCGCCGACTCCGGACGCGACCCCCTCCGCTTCGACGACCCCGACCGCTTCGACATCACCCGCGACGCCCGCGGCCATGTCGCCTTCGGCCACGGCATCCACTTCTGTCTGGGTGCCCCGCTCGCCCGTCTGGAGGCCCGGATCGCGGTGCGCACCCTCCTGGAACGCTGCCCGAAGCTGGAGTTGGACGCCCACCCGGCCGACCTGCGCTGGCGGCTGGGTGCCTTGCTCCGCGGCCCACGGCATCTCCCGGTCCGCTGGTCGTGACGGCCCGCTGTGCCTACGGCCGGGGGCATGGCGGGGAGCCAATTGGCCCAGCCCCTGATCCGCCGGACGGGCGGCCGTCACCCTCCGGGGCGAGCCTGACTGCCGTCGTGCCGGGGGAAACGCACAAGGTGATCGCGGAGAACCGATACGGCGCGCTGTCCGCCGGATACCGGCGTTCTCCCGTTCCGTATCACCGAACCGCGTGCGAGGGAGAAACGTATGACCAAGGCTCAGCCCGCAAGGGACGGAACCATGGCGGCCGGGGTGGCCGGTGGCCCGGACCGGATGCGGGAATACCGTCCCGGAGCGACGGCCGACCTTCGGCGTACGGGAATCCATCCGAATTTCTGGTATCCGGTCGCGGTTTCCGGAAGCGTCCCGAAGAACAAGACCTTCGCCACCGCCTTCGCGGGGGAGCGGATCGTGCTCTATCGCGCCGCGAGCGGTACGGTCTTCGCGCTGGAGGACCGGTGCGCCCACCGCCAGGTGCCGCTGAGCCTGGGTGTCGTGGAAGGCGAGCTGCTGCGCTGCTGCTACCACGCGTGGGCCTATCGCGGGAACGGCCGGATCTCGCAGATTCCGTATCTTCCCAAGGGGGTCGACCGGCCGCCGCGCGGGGTGCGCTCCTATCCGGTCCGGGAATTGTACGGCCTGGTGTTCGTCTTCCCGGGTGATCCGGAGAAAGCGGCCACCACCCCGCTGCCCGAGCTGCCGGAATACGATTCCGCCAAGCACAAGACCATGGTGTTTTCGCGCACGGTGCGCTGCCACTACTCGTTCATGCACGAAAATCTGCTGGATATGAACCACCAGTTCCTGCACCGCGGTGTCCTCGGCAAGATCCAGCCCAAGCTCCTCGGGTACGACACCGGTCCGGAATTCGTGGAGGCCCGTTATCTGTTCACTTCCGCCGGTGGGAAGAAGGACCGCGGTGCCGGACTGCTGTCCGGTGAGGGCTTCGGCGGCGGCGAGTCGCCCGACGTCATCACCGTCCGCACCGAGTACCCGTATCAGACCCTCCAAGCGGTTCCCGAGAAGTCCGACCTCCCGTCCTTCTCCCTCTGGGCCGCTTACGTACCGGAGGACACGGAGCAGCGCACCAACCACGCCTATGGCCTGCTCATGATCGCGAAGCCGCCGGTCCCGGGAGCGCTGCATCTGGCCTGGCCGCTCATCCGGCGCTTCACCGAGCGGGTGTTCGCGGAGGACCGGATGGCGGTCGAGGCCGAGCAGCGGGCCTGGGACGAGCAGGGCGAGGACTGGAACCAGGAGGTCTTCCCACTGATCCTCGATGTCCGTGACGTGCTGCGCACCAACGGGGTCCCGATCCGTCCCGAATCCGCGCTCTGTGGCGCCGCCGCGCTGTGCGACGGCGCGCCGCGGGCCGGCGCCGCATCGGAGGCCGGCTCGCACCGGCCGGGCTGACCGGCCGGGCGTGCGGTGGCCGGTGGCCGGGCTCGCGCAGCTGCCGTCTGACCGCAATCACCGCAGGTCAGGCGGCCTCCGTCGGTGACGTTCGGTGGGTGCGCGGGTGCAGCCGGTGGTGGGCCGACGGTGGGCGGGGGATCGTGGCAAGGTGGTGGGTGAGGTGCCTCCCTCGCCCATCCCCCGATTCCGATGTGGAGGCTCGCATGGACGACAAGGAGTTCTTCCGGGCAGTGGCGGAGCGCGCGGGGCTCTCGCGGCAAGAGGGGGCCGATCTCACCCGCGCCACCCTCGAAACGCTGGCCCTGCGTCTGAGCGACGGCGAAGCCCGCGATCTGGCCCTCGAACTTCCCGAGCCGCTGCGTGTCTCGCTGAAGCGGGAGCGGCGGGAGATGGAGATCTTCGGGCCGGACGAGTCGATCCGCAGGGTGCGGGCGCGCACCGGCCTGTCCGCGTCGGAAGCCGACCGCGGTGTACGGGCGGTCCTCGGCACGCTCCAAGAGGCCATCTCCCGCAAGGAGTTCGAGCACGCCATGTCGCAACTCGGCAAGGAGTACGCGCAGTTGGTGGAGGCCACGCGCTGACGGCCGGCTCCACGGCCCGCGCGTGGCGAGTGGGCCGCAATATCGGCCAACACGCCACCGGCTGAGGGGTGGGGACGGACAGCCTGGCCGGTCGGCGTAGCTCCCGAGGGGGTAACCGGGCGAGCCCCACCCGATCCGTCTGCCCCGCCGTTCCGCTTGAAGGTGTTCCTCGCACACACCTTGTGGCTCGCGTCACTGTCTGGCTAAGCTCCGGCACGATTCGGGCACATTTCCTCCGTAAGTTGACCTATTGGTGTGGTTGATCTTCATGATCTGCCCACATGTGTGAGGTGGCTTCGCATGGAACGGTCAACGGAATCCCCGGCAGGCGGCGCACCCTACGGCTTACCGCGCGTCTCCTCCCGGGGCGTGCCGGCGGACGGCCCGACACGCGGCCGCACCAGCGGCCGTACGCACCCCGGCCGCACCGGCGCCCGTATGCCACGCCCGGCACGGACCACGCACGGCGCTGCCCGCCGCGGCGCCGCGCGACCGGCCCCGGGCCGTCCCTGATGACCGGGACCGCGCCGGCGGTGGCACCGGCCGCACCGCTGCCCCACGTCCGCCGCGACATCCGGCTGTTCTGGTGGGCGGGCACCTGCGACGCCCTGGGCAGCCAGACCTCCGGGCTGGTCCTGCCGTTGCTGCTGCTGACCCTCGGCCGGTCACCCGCCGAGGTCGGGGCCCTCGCCGGACTCTCCGCGGTCGCGACCCTGCTGCTCGGCCCGTTCGCCGCCGTCCCCGCCGACCGCGGGGCCCGCAAGCGTCTGATGGTGGGCTCCGCACTGGTCTCCGCCGCCGCGATGGCCGGGGTCACCGTCGCCGTCGCGGCGGGCCCGGTCCCGTTGGCGGTGCTCATCGCCGCCGTGCTCGTCGAGCGGTGCGCGACGTCCTGCTACGAGGCCGCGGCGCTCGGCACCGTCGCCCTGGTGTGCCCGCCCGGGGAGTACCGGCGGGTCCTGTCCCGATTACAGGCGGGGGAGCGGGGCGCCCTCGTGCTGGGGCCCGCACTGGGCGGGCTGCTCTTCCACGCCGAACGCTGGCTGCCGTTCCTCGCGGACGCCCTCTCCTATGCCGTGGCGGCGGGCTGTATCGGCGCCATGCGGGCGAGCCTCGCTGCGCCCCGTGAGCAGAAGGCTCCGGCCGGAGCGGTACGCCGAGGGCTGCGGTCCCGGGCCGCCGAAGCAGCGGCCGGACTGGCGCTGATCCGCCGCGAACCCTTCCTGCGGCTGGCGCTCCTGTGGATCTCGGCCGTCAACGCCCTGCTCGTCGCGCTGTATTACACGACGGTGTTCGCGCTTCAGCACGACGGCCGGGGCGCGGCACCGCTGGGCCTGGTCCTCGCGCTCGCCGGAGCGGCCGGTCTGGCCGGATCGCTCGCCGCACCCCGGATCGCCGGCCGGCGCTCCGCGGGCCGGATGCTGGTGACGGTCTCCTGGCTGATGGTGCCGCCCGCCGCGGCCCTCGCGATGGCCCGCGACGCCTGGCACTTCGGCCTGCTCTTCGGTCTGCTGTGTCTGCTGACGCCGGTGGCCACCGTGGCGCTGCAGGCCCGGATCATCCAGGCCGTCCCACCCGGACTCCAGGCCCGCACCGGGACCGTTATGGCCACCGTGTCGGGCGCGGCCGCCGCCGTGGCGCCCGCCCTGGCCGGGCTGTCCGCCGACCGGGCCGGGGCCGCCGTCACCCTCATGGGCTGCGCCGCGCTGCTGGCCGTGCTCGCGCTCCACACGACCTGCGTGGCACCGGCCCGCACCCGCTGCGCCGATTCGGAGCCCGCATGAGCACGCCCACGGCACACCTCACCGCACTGCCGCCGTCCGGCACCGGCTTCCGGGTCTACCACCCGGCGCTGCCCGAGGTCTGTCCACGCGACCCGGCGCGGATGGCGCTGGCCGCGGACGCCGACGGCCGCTGCGAGATCTTCACCTGGAACGCCGCCACCGGCACCGCGCGCCAGGTCACCGACAGCCCGCACGGCACCCTGCACTGCGCCCTCGACGCCGACGCCCGGGTGTGGTGGTTCGCGGAGGACCGCCACGGCCACGGCCTGTGGTACTTCCAGGACTTCGAGGGCGGAGCGCGGCGGCCGGGCCTGACCGGCCTGCCGCCGGGCCGCCCGCACGGCCTCGCCGTCAGCGACGCCGGGACCGTGGCCCTCGGCCTCGGGGACGGCAGCGGAATGACCGTCCATCTCGGGAGGCCGGGCGGTCCGGCACGGCAGGTGTGGACCGTCGACGGGCAGGCGCTGCTGACCGGCATCTCGCCCTCGGGCGGGCTGCTGGCCGTGTCCGGGGCGGCCGGCTCCGACCGGGCGGTCACGCTTGTGACCTGCTCAGGGTCGGTGCTCGACCAGCTCTCCGGCCACCACGGCCGGCTCTGGGCGCTCGGCTTCGCACCGTCCCCGGCAGGCACCGAACTGCTGCTGGTCCAGGAGCACGACGACCGCTACCGGCTGGCGACATGGCGGCCCGGCAGCGGGCTGGTGCCCCAGGACTGGTGCTGCTTCGACACCGAGATCACCGCGCGCTGGTACCCCGTGGGGCGCCGCGTCCTCATCCGCCAGGACCGCCACGGGCGTTCCACCCTCGCCGCGGCCGACCTCGACCGGCGCACCCTGACCCCGGTACCGTCCCCGCCCGGCACCCTGCTCGACGCCGCGCCGCACCCGGGCGACGAGGTGCACTACCTCTGGACCGACAGCGCCACCCCGCCCCGGATGTGCTCCACCGCCGGCACCCGTCTCCCGGAGCTCGCCACCCTGCCGACCCCCGCGCCCGGCCGGCACCGTGAACTGTGGACCCCCGGCCCGGACGGGCCCGTGCACACCCTGCTCAGCGAACCGGAACCGGTCACCGGCCGCCGGCCCCCGCTGGTCTTCCTGGTGCACGGCGGTCCCGCCGACCACGACCGTGACGCCTACGACCCGGAGGTGCACTCCCTGGTCGCTTCCGGGTTCGCCGTAGCCCGGGTCAACTACCGCGGCTCCACCGGCTACGGCCCCCGCTGGCGCGCCGCGTACGGCGCGGGCGTCGGGCTCACCCAGGTCGCCGACCTCGTCGCGGTCCGCGGCGATCTGCTCCGCCGCGGCCTGGCCCGCGCGGACGCGATCGGCCTGTGGGGCACCTCCTGGGGCGGCTATCTGGCCCTGCTCGCGCTCGGCACCCGGCCGGACCTCTGGCAGGCGGGCGTCGCCGTCAAACCCGTCGCCGACTGCGCGGCGGCGTACCGCACCGGTACCCCCGCCCTGCGGGCCCTGGACGAGCGGCTGTTCGGCGGCACGCCGGACACCGTGCCCGAGCGCTACGCCCGGAGCTCACCCCTCCACTACGCCGCCGACGTCCGTGCCCCGCTGCTGGTGATCGCCGCCACCCTCGACGCCAAATGCCCGCCCGGCCAGGTACGGAGCTACCTCGGCGCACTGCGGCGGGCCGGGGCGGCACACGAGTCGATGTGGCTGGAGACCGGCCACGACGGCTACACCGGCGCCCACCACGTGGCCGTACTGCACCGCGCGCTGGGCTTTCTGGACCAGCATCTGCGCCGCGTTCCCGCGGCCCACCGAACCCCCCGTCCCCCGGTGGACGGGGTCTCCGGAGGCACCGGCCCGTCCGGGGCCCCCGGAGCGTAAGAACCGTTCCGCAACCGGCAGAAGAGGAGAAGCAGCATGCAGAAGGACATCATCCACAACGACCCGCTCGCGGGTGACGAGGAGAACCGCAGACCGAGCATCGGTGTCACGGTGACCGTCCCGTTCCGTAATGCCGAGGACACCGAGGAGGACTGACCCTCCCCGGCCGGCCCGGTGACACACCGGGCCGGCCGGACCGCCGCACCGCACCGGCCGGCCGCCGGCCACCTCCCACCCCACCCGTCGCACGAGGAGCCGCCATGCGCGTCCTGCTGGTCAACATGCCCTGGTCCCCGATCGACCTGCCGTCCCTCGCCCTCGGCATCCTGAGACGAAGCGTCGACGAGCGCACCTCCGGCCGGGCCGATGTCCTGCACGCGAACCTGGAGTTCACCGACTGGATCACCCGGCGGACCGAGTTCACCGCGGACGACTACCAGTACTACGCACTCTCCTCGTACTTCATGGGATGCGGCGACTGGGTGTTCTCCTCCGCCCTCTACGACGACCCCGAGTGGCGGGTGAAGGAGTTCACCGCCTCGATGCGCGGCAAACTGCGCGAGGAACGGCTGGAGATGTCCAAGCAACTGCACCGCGTGGTACCGGAGTTCGTGCGGGAGACCGCCGAGCGGATCGTCGCGGCCGGCCCCGACGTCGTCGGTTTCACCTCCACCTTCCAGCAGAACACCGCCGCGCTCGCCGCCGCCAAGTACGTCAAACGCCTCGCCCCGCACATCAGAACCGTCATGGGCGGCGCCAACTGCGACGCCGAGCAGGGCCACGCCACCCACCGCAACTTCCCGTTCGTGGACTTCGTGGTCCGCGGCGAGGGCGAGGCCGCCTTCCCCCAGCTGCTCACCGCGCTCGACGAGGGCGGCGACCTGTCCGCCGTCCCCGGGCTGTGCCACCGCGACACCGACGGCGAAAGCGTCGCGAACCCGATGAGCACCAGACCGCTGCCGCCCGCGACCATCCTGCCGCCCGACTACAGCGGCTACTTCGAGCGACTGGCGTCCTCCGTCGCCCGCAACTGGGTGGAGCCCAAACTCGTCGTCGAGGGGGCCCGCGGCTGCTGGTGGGGGGAGAAGCACCACTGCACCTTCTGCGGACTCAACGGCTCCTTCATGCAGTTCCGCAGCAAGAGCCCGGAGACCTTCTACGAAGAGATCATGGAGCTGGCCCGCCGGCACCGGGTGCTGGACATGTACCTCGTCGACAACATCCTCGACATGGGCTACCTCACCACCGTCCTGCCCCGCATCATCGACAGCGGCTACGACCTGCGGATGCACATCGAGATCAAGGCCAATATGCGCAGGACCCAGCTGCGCACCCTCGCCCAGGCCGGGATGATCTACGTTCAGCCGGGCATCGAGAGCCTCAACAGCCGGGTGCTGGACCTGATGGACAAGGGCGTCAGCGGCTGCCAGAACGTCCGCATGCTCCGGGACGGAGCCGAGACCGGGCTCTCCGTCTCCTGGAACTACCTCCACGGCTTCCCCGGGGAGAGCGCCTCGGACTACGAGCCCGTCATCGCCCAGATACCGGCCCTGGAACATCTCGACCCGCCGGTCGACCTGTCCGCCCGAATCGCCATCGAACGCTTCAGCCCGTACTTCAACCGCCCTGAACTCGGCTTCACCGGTCTGCGCCCCGAGGAGCACTACCGCTTCACGTACGACCTGCCCGAATCCGAACTCCTCGATATGGCCTACGTCTTCGAGGCGCCCGAACGTGGCATCACCAAGCCCACCGTCACCGCGCTCAACGACGCCCTCGCCGCCTGGAAGAAGTACCACGCGGACAGCAGACTCACCCACGCGGACCTCGGCGACCGCATCGTGCTCGTCAGCCGCCGGCGCGCCTTCGACTGGGGCGCCCTGGAACTCACCGCACCCATCGAGATCGCCGCCTTCCGGCTGCTCGACCAGCCGCACGCCCCCGCCGCGCTGACCCGCAAGCTCGCCGCCCGGCTCCCCGAGCACCCCGTCGACGAGGCCGCCGTCCACGCCCTCCTCCAGCACTGGGTGACGCTCGGGCTGGTCTTCACCGACGGCGGCCAGTACGTCCACCTGGCACCGGCCGCCGTCAACGAGGACCTGCTGCGCCTCGACTTCATGCGGCACACCCACGCCGCGGCAGCCCGGCCGGAGCGGCCCGACGACGACGCCCGAGCCCTCGTCGCCCACGTCTGATCCCCGCCCGGCCCGTAGCAGGACTCTGATGCCCCGCAGGAGAACGCCATGATCAGCACCGCCGCCCCCTCCTCCCGAGCGCTGACCCTCCACGCCTGGCGCGACTACGACAAGGACGCCTGCGCCCTGCCGGGCATGAGCCTGGGCGCCGTCGACCTGACCGCGCCGCCGGACGACCAGGCCGCCCGGCTGTGGGAACTCGGGGCCCGCCGGGTGGAGTTCACCGGGGAGATCGATCTCACCGCGGTCGACGACCTCGCCGACGCCGACCGGGCCGTCCGGAGCCTGTGCCTGATCCGCGATCTGACCGCCCGTGCCGTACTGGTGCAGTGGCAGCTGCGGCTGCCCCCGGAGCCCGATGACGGCTGGCGCGACCTCAGCCACCTCCAGCCGCCCCGTACCCTCACCGGCCCCGCCGACCCCGCGGCCGCGCTGGCCGAGTGGCGCAACGGGCACTATCTCTGCAAGTGCCTGTGGCGCCAGGGCCCCGGCTTCGTCCAGATCCGCGACCGCCGCTGGGGCGAACTGCGCCGCTTCACCGCCGAGGAGCCCGCATACCAGCAGGCGATCGCCCAGCTCTCCTACGGGGCACCGCTCCGGGACGTCCCCCCGGCCATTGCCGCCGACTTCCTGGCGGAGCGCCTGGTCTCCCGCACGGGGCCGCTGCTGTGGTGGCTCCCGTACCGGGTGAACCGGTGGATCCAGGAGGCGATGGCCGTCTGAGGACCGCGCGGAGCGCCGGCGCCTGCACAGCTCCGGTTCGGCGGATGCGGCAGGTATCCGCCGAACGTCTCGTGGCATGCTGCCGGGTTCCGATGTCGGTCCTGAGACAGCACGGGGGTTCGGATGGCTGTCCGGTTCGCTCCGCTCGACGACGACGATCCGGCCCGGGTGGCCGGATGACGCCGAGACCTTCACATCCGTGTGCTCCCAGGCCGCGTCCGCTTCAGGGTGGGCCCGCACGACCCGTGCGGGCCCGCCTTCTGGCTCAGCCGTTGCAGTTCGTGAAGTCCGGGCTGGTCTGCGCCAGATAGATGCTGGCACGGCCCTGGTCATCGTTGCGCAGCGGAACCGTGACCGTGTCCTGCGCCTTCCACGGGAAGCCGTTCGCGTCGAAGGTCCACTCACCGGTCACCTTCGTCGCCAGCTCCGACAGCGCCACCCAGCCGTACTGATGCGACGGCACGCTGATCACCAGGCTGTTGCCGAGATCCGTCCGCAGATCGTAGGTGACCTGGCCGGAGAGGGTGAGGCTGACGCTGGTCTGCACCGGGCTCGCCATGCCGGTGCCGAGAGTGGAGGTGAAGGACACCCCGAGCTGGCTCGACCAGCCGCTGGAGGTGCTCAGCGAGAACGTCCAGGGCACCGGCGCCTCGGTGCCGTTGTACCAGACGGGAGAGACGCACTGCTTGGGAAGCGGCTCGGCCGGGGCCTGCGAGCCCTTCGTCCACGAGCAGGTCGCGGCGTCCTTCTGGCAGCGCTTCGACGCGTAGGTCACCGCGGCCTTGAACACGGCGCCGGTGGCCGACGAGGGGATCCTCCACTGCTGCGCCTTGCTGCCGTTGCAGCCGTAGGTCTGGGTCCATGCGTCGTTGTACTGGGCGCCCAGCACGACGTCGACGCACTTGTTGTCACCGGCGTTGCGGATCATGAAAGTGTCGCTGGTGCCGCTCACGGGTTGGAAGTACCAGCGCAGACCGGACGCTCCGGAACAGGTCTGCTGCCTGAGCGGATAGCCCGCTCCGACTCACTTGCCCGTGGCGTCGTTGACGAGGGTGAACGAGCCATCGGCCTGAAGGCCGGCGTTCCACTTCTGGTGGTAGCCCGGCGCGGAGTTGGTGACGATGAAGACACCGTCCCCGGTGTTGCCGTTCTGCACATCCAGGTTCCGGCCGTTGTTGACCGAGGTGAACGTCAGACCGTTCAGGCCCGAGCCGTCATCGGCCCGGGCCGTCCCGGTCTGTGTGGTCAGGCCGAGGGCGACGGTGAGCACGGCGATGAAGACGGTGAGTGTTCTGCGTAAACCGCTGTGTCCGGTCGGTTTCATGCCAGAACAACCCCCTTATCTGATCGGAGTGTTGGTGGGATGGTCCACCGTGTTCCGCACGCTATCGCCCCCGATGCCCCGGCGGCAGTGCTCAGCCGGCAGTGCGCCGCGCGGACTCCGCCGGCTCCTCCGCCCGCGCGCCCGCACCACTGCCTGGTGCGTCCTCCGGGACCCGCGGCTGCGCCTTCCCCCGCATCCGCGACACCGCCACCCCGGACAGGCAGAGGAGACCACCGAGGAGCGTCAGCCAGCCGGGTATCTCGCCGAGGAACAGCCACGACAGGAAGACGACCAGCACCGGTACCGCGTACGTCGTGGCACCCATCTTCCCGACGGTCGTACGGGACACCGCATAGGCCCACGTGGTGAACGCAAGGGCGGTCGGGAACACCCCCAGGTACACCATCTGCAAGGTCGCCGAGAGCGGGGCCCGGCTCACCTGGGACACCAACTGCCCGGCGAACGGCAGACAGGCCACCGCTCCGGCGAGCGCGCCGAACGTCGTCACCTGCATCGGTGTGGCGTGCTTCAGGGTCGGCTTCTGAAGCACCACACCCACCGCGTACGCCAGCGCCGCGAACAGACACAGCAGTACGCCGACGAGAGACGACGTGCCCCCACCGGACATGGACAGTCCGACCACCACGGCCCCGGCGAACGACACCGCCATGCCCGCCATCAGCTTCGGCGGAAAGCCCTCCTTCAGCAGCCACCCGCCCAGCAGCGCCATCAGGATCGGCCCGACATTGACGACGAGGGAAGCCGTGCCGGCATCCACATGCCGCTCACCCCAGTTCAACGCGACCATGTACGCGCCGAACCACAGGACTCCGGAGGCGAGGATGCCCGGCCAGGCCTCGCGGGCCGGGAATCCACCACGCCGGGCCAGCAGGAGGGCGCTCAACACGACGGACGCCACCACCAGCCGGCCCAGCGCGAGCGCGCCCGGCCCGAAATCCGCAGCGGAACTACGGATCGCGATGAACGACGACGCCCACAGCACCACGGTGACGGAGGCCGCAGCGAGCGCTCGCCCGTTGGCCCGGCTCCCTGACCCGGCATCGCCGTCCACCGCTGTTGTTCCCACCCGCCGGCTCACTCCGGTGTCCTCCCCAAGCTCGTTGCGTACGCCCTGCGCGCGCACATGAGCCGCCAGCTTGTTAGAGGCCGCACCGCACTGACAAGCGAATACCGGGGCCGGCCGGGCCATGCCGACCCGCGCAGCTTCCCGGACCGCCCTGGAGCGTGTCCCTAGGCATCGCCCGATCGGCGCGGCTCGCGTCGCATCGCCCACAACGTCGGCCCGCCGCCCGGCAGCTGGAGCTCCTGCCGCACGGTGAACCCGAAGTGCTCGTAGAACGGAAGGTTGGACCGCTTCGACGACTCCAGGGCGACGGGCAGACCCGCCGCGTCGGCCTTGGCCAGCCCCGAGCGCAGCAGGGCGGCCCCGTGCCCCTGGCCCTGCGCTGCGGGGTCGGCGCCGAGCACCGCCAGATGCCACTGCGGTTCCTGCGGGGCGTGCTCGGCCGCCGCTTCGACGGCCTCCCGGAAGAGGGCGGCCCGGTCGCCCAGGATGTCCTGGAGCTCCTCGACGGTCTCCGCGTCGGGCACGGCCTTGGCCAGCGCCTCCGGTTGCACCCAGAAAGCAGCCGCCGCCCCGGTGCGCTCACACACGCCGTGCCGGCCGTACTGCCGGGTGAAGAGGGTGCTGAAGTAACGGACGAGCCCTGCCGGACGGGTGGCGTCGTCGGGGAAGAACCAGCGCATCATCGGGTCGTCGTCAAAGGCGTCGGCGAGGATACGGCTGATGACCGGCGCGTCGTCGAGCGCGGCCGTCATCGGGGTGTTTGTGGGGTTGTTCCGGTTCGTTATCGGCATACGGGTCATTCTGCACCCTGGATGATCTTGAGTGGCGCGGGGGCTCGGGTGTGGCGTGGCCCGTGGCAACGGACGGCTACCCCGCTCCACGGCGCGAGTGGTCACCGCTGATGAGCTCGGCCAACCGCCGGGCCATTTCCGAGGGGTTGGCGGCGTGGACGAGTTCGGTGCGGTGGATCAGCCGGGGCTCCGCCACCGGCACGGCGGTGCCGCCGAGGGCCGTGGCGAGGGGGAGCGGGAGGGCGGTGAGGCCGTGGCCGGTGGTGGCGAGTGCGGCGAGACCGTGCAGGTCGGTGCCGCGGTGCCGGATCCGCGCACGGAAGCCGTCGGTGCGGCAGAGGTCGCGCAGCCGGTCGAGGGGTATCGCGGTGTCCGGGGCGTCGATCCAGTGGGCTTGTGCCAGGTCGGTCAGGCGCACTGTGCGGCGCCGTGCCAGGGGATGGTGGTCCGGGAAGAGCACGGCCAGGGGCTCCTCGGCCGCGGCGAGGGTGGTGGCCGGCCCGAGGTCGGGCAGCGGGAGCGGGTCGCTGGGGGCGGCGGCGCCGTCGACGAGGCCGAGGTCGGCGCGTCCGGTGAGCACCTCCGCGAGCACCGCCTCCCGGCCCAGCGTATGCACCTCCAGCTCCAACGAGTGGGCGTCGGCGCGCAGTTGGGCCAGGGTCTGGGTGATAGCGGGCGTCAGACTGGCGGGCGAGCAGGCCAGGGTCAGGTGGGTGGAGCGGGCCTGCCGCAGGCGGGAGATGTCGGTGCGGGCCGCGTCCAGGCGCAGCAGCAGGGCGGGAGCGTGCTCCATCAGCCGGGCTCCGGCCGGGGTGGGAGCCACCGGGCGGCGTTCGACCAGCCGGGTTCCCAGATCGGCTTCGAGGGCGGCGATGTGCTGGGAGACCGCGGACTGCGTATAGCCGAGGGCCGAGGCGGCGACGGAGAACGAGCGGTGGTCGAGCACCGCGACGAAGGTGCGCAGCAAATGGGGATCCATGGGCATCAGGATCGCTAATGACGGGTGCACACATCATCGTTGGACCTGATGCGCCCCGGGTTGCAGGATCGTCGCCATGAACCCCACCGCACGTATCGCCCTGGTCGGCGACCGCTCCGACGCCATCCGGTCCCATGCCCGTATCCCCGGCCTGCTGGAGGCGCTGCGGGTGCGGGACGGGCTGGATCTGGACGCCTACTGGATCCCCACCCAGGACGCCGGCCAGGGCATGGACGGCTTCGACGCGGTCTGGGTGCTGCCCGGCAGTCCCTACCGCAGCGAGAGCGGCGTCCTGGCAGCGATCCGGGCCGCACGCGAAGCCGGCATCCCCTTTCTGGGCACCTGCGGCGGCTTCCAGCACGCGCTGCTGGAATTCGCCCGCAGCGTCTGCGGCGTGCCCCGCGCCGGCCACGCCGAGAACGTCCCGGAAACCGCTGACGAGGACGCCGTCATCGTCCCGCTCGCCTGCTCCCTGGTCGGCCACGAAGGCATCGTCAAGGTCACGTCGGGCTCCCGGGCCGCCCAACTCCTCGGCGCCGACCGTACGCCGGCCCGCTATCACTGCAACTACGGCCCCCACCCCGGCTACCTCGATGTCCTGCGGGCACATGGACTGGCCTTCACCGGCACCGATGAATCCGGCGACCCGCGCATCGCCGAACTGCCCGCCCACCCCTTCTTCCTGGCCACCCTCTTCCAGCCCGAGCTGGACGGCGGCGGCACCCGGGCGCACCCGCTGATCACCGGCCTGGCCTCGGCTGCCGTGGACCACGCCGGCACACGATGAGCGCACCGGGCCGGCCCATAGGGAGCCGGCCGCTCCCGGAACGGACCCGGACACTCCCGGACGAGTTCCGGCCATTGGGCGGCGGAGTCGTCCCCACCGGTCACGGGTGCGGTAGGAAAGGGGCCGGTCCGCGGAAACCTCCCATCCAGGGAGGTTGGGGGAGTTCTCGGTACGTCACGGACGTGTGTGTGGCGTGCCCAAGGCGGCCGGGGGCGGGGCAACCGCTCCGCGCGGCCGTGAGATCCGGTGCTCGGCCTCCTTCTCTCCCGTGAGCGCACCGAACGAACAGCTCCAGTCCGGCGTTGCCGGGTCCTTCCCGTCATGCACCGGCTCCTTGAGGTGCCGACGGGGGACCTTCCCGTGTTCTCGGAAACGGAGACCATGATGCGAAGACCTATCCGTGCCGCGGTGGCGGTGGTCGCGACCGCGTTCCTCATGCCCCTGCTGACGGCGAGTCCGGCGCCCGCCTCGTCGGGCCGGCCCACCGACGGCGCCCGTAAGCCCGCGGACTGCCGGCCCGCCCTCCAGGTCCTGGCCTCTCTGCCGGGCACAGGCGACAGCCAGGTCAAGGGACTCGGGCCGAAAGCCCTGGCGGTGGGGGCATCGCGCGGGCTGCCCGTCTACTGGACGGGGACCCGGGTCCACCGCGTACCGCTGCCCGCCGGATTCACCGGCGGTGAGGTCGCGGCCGTCAACGCGAAGGGGCTGATGGTCGGTTCGCTGCGCGGCGCGGGCCGTACCGCCGCCTTCAGCTTCCGGGCCGGCGCCCGCGCGGTGACCCTGCTGCCGGAAGGGGGCCACGCGGCGGACGTCAACGACCAGGGTCGGATCGTCGGTGACGTGTTCAAGGACGGCACGCTCATCGGCCTCGAATGGGAAGGCACGCGGATCCGACGCCGGCTCGCGCCGCCGGCCGGCTACTCGCTGTCCTCGGTCACCGCCCTCAACAACGCGGGACAGATCGCCGGTTCCGGTGAGGCCGTCAAGGACGACGAGTCGTGGTCGGCGGGCCTCGTCTGGCCCGCCGGGAGGGGCGCCGCGGCCGTACCGCTCCAGCGGTTCTGGCCCGCTGGAGTGCCCTACGACTTCTGGTCCCCCCGTGACATCGACCGCACCGGACGCATCGTGGGCACCCACGACTTCACCCGGCTGGACACCCGGACTCCCACCCAGTGGCTGCCCCCGTACACGACCGAGAGCGAACCGGGGCTGCTCGGGGAGCGCACCAGCGGCACCTTCGAAGCCATCAGCCCCACCACCAACGTGAGTGTGGGCACCGCCTCGGACAGCCACATCGTCGGGCCCTTCCCGCCGGAGACGGCGCCCCCGGAGCAGGCGCAGATATGGCCGGGCACCGGCCCCCTGCTGGCACTGCCCCGGCTCTCCCCGGAGGGCGCCTCCCACGCGTACGCCGTCAGCGACGACCAGCGCGTCGGCGGCTCCGCGGCCGATGCCGGGGCGACCACCCGCGCCGTCATCTGGACGTGTGCCCTGCGGCAGGCATACCGGCCCTGACGCCGGTCCCGGTGACGGGCCTCAGGCGCCGTATGTGACACCGGGGCGCCCGGCGAGCAAGCCGGCGCCGGGCGCCCCGACCCGTTCAGCCGCGGCGCGATATCGCGTTCTCGTCCGGCTCGCGTACTTCGCTGAGCAGCCGACCGCCGTGTGAGCAGCGCCGGGCGGTGGTGAGCAGCGCCTGGAGCTGAATGCTGAATTGACCGGCGTCGGTGAGCGTCTTGTGGAAGGGCAGCCGGACGTCGCGGTGGCCGAGCGGGTACTCCACGCGGAGGCTGATGCCGTAGCGATCGATGGCCAGCGGCACCACACGTTCCATGAGTTGCAGGAAGCGGGGCTCCACCAGTCGCAGCAGAAGCGGGATGTAGTGACTGTGTTCCTCGGCCAGGTGGGTGAGGATGTCGGCTTCATAGGTGGCCAAGGGGTCCGCGGGGGCGGCCATCAAGTCGTCAAGACCGATGCGGGCCTTGCACATTGACGTTTCGAGCACCGCGGTGGCGAACTCCATGCAGTCACCGGCGGGCGAGGCCGCCTTGTCCCGGGAGGTCAGCCACCCCATCACGGTGACGCGTGCACGCACCCGGTCACGCACGGGAAGCGGGGCGACATCCGTGAACTGCAGGGTGGCGGGCACCCGTTCACCCGCCCCGGCCGCGCCGGTGAGACCGGCGTCCGCGGGGGAGGGGTGCAGGTGGACGTGCTGTCTCGCTCCCGGCCCGTTTCCGCGGGACACCTCGGTGCTGCGGCCCTCGGCCACCATCGTCATCGAGTGCGCCGAGGCCAGGATCGCCCGGACTCTCTCGGCGCTGGTCGGCTGCCGCTCCGCACCACCGAAGATACGCATACAGACTCCTGAAGGTTAGGTAAGGCTTACCTTATCAGTCCGAGCGGGCCTGGTGGGGAGGCGGACGGGCGCGGTCCCGGCCTTTCCCGTGAGGGGCCGGGCGACCGGGTGGAGTGCCGCGTACTCCAGGGGTGCCGACGGGTCGATCGAGACATCGAGGGGCGCGGGTGCGGCGCCCGCCCGGACCAGGAGGTCCCCGATGGCGGCGATCATCGCGCCGTTGTCGGTGCACAGCTTCAGCGGCGGGACGCGCAGGGTGAGGCCGGCCGCCGCGCACCGTTCCTCCGCCAGCGCCCGCACCCGGGAGTTGGCGGCGACCCCGCCGACCACGACGAGGGTGTCGACCCCGTGTGCGGTGCAGGCGGCGACCGCCTTACGGGTCAGCACCTCGGCGATCGCCTCCTGAAGCGCGGCAGCCCCGTCGGCCACCGGCAGGGCCTGTCCCCGGTGCCGCTCCGCCCACCGTGCCGCGGCGGTCTTCAGCCCGGAGAACGAGAAGGCATACGGATCGTCGTGCGGCCCGGTGAGCGGCCGGGGGAAGGTGACCGCGCGGGCGTCGCCCTCGCGCGCCGCCCGGTCGATGGCCGGCCCGCCGGGATACGGCAGCCCGAAGACCCGCGCGACCTTGTCGAAGCACTCGCCCGCCGCGTCGTCGAGGGTGTCGCCGAGGTGGGTGATCGGATCGCGGGCCAGATCGCGGACGAGCAGCAGCGAGGTGTGGCCGCCGGAGACGATCAGCACCACGCAGGGGTCGGGCAGCGGCCCGTGCGCCAAGGTGTCGGCGGCGACATGACCCGCCAAGTGGTGCACGCCGTACAGCGGAACGCCCAGCGCATACGCCAGCCCCTTCGCACCGGCCAGCCCGACCTGCAGCGCGCCGGAGAGCCCCGGCCCGGTGGTCACCGCGACCGCCCCGATGTCGGACAGCCGCAACCCGGCCTCCGTCAACGCCCGTTGCACGACCGGAGTGAACGCGTGGACATGGGCACGGGCCGCGATCTCCGGCACCACCCCGCCGAACCGGGCGTGCTCCGCCATGCTCGACGCCACCGCATGCCCCAGCAGCCGGCCGCCGCGCACCAGCCCCACCCCTGTTTCGTCGCAGGACGATTCGATGCCCAGCACCACGGGCGTTCCCTGCATGCCGTTCCCTTCTCGCGCACCACGACTCCTACTATTGCCGCGGTCTTGTTATTGCGAAGAATATGCAATAAGGGTTCCCTCTCGTCCGTGCCGTGCCCTATCGGGTGGCCGAGTGAGTTCTCCGCCGATCAGCCCACGTGCCCGCTCCGCCAAGCGCTTTCGTCAGGGCCGCCCCAGGCCGGTCGGTGGAGTTGCGGAAGGATGCGGTAGGTGACCATCACGCGGACGTGTGAGACGTGCGGCACCGAGCTGCGCTCAACCACCCCACGCGCGCGGGACGGCAAGGACCGGGGCGGGCGGCCGGCCCGCTACTGCTCCGGAGCCTGCCGGCAACGCGCGTTCCGGCAACGCGCCGGCCGTCAGGGCGTCGGCAAGCAGGGCGCCGGGCGGCAGGACGCGAGGGAGCCGGTGGACGGTACGGCGCCACGGGACGGTGCGGCGGACAGGCCGGGCCACGGGATGCCGCAGCCGCTCGACGAATTCGTCGGCCGGGAGCGTGAACTGGTGCGCCTGCGCACGCTGTTGGGTTCGTCCCGGCTGCTGACACTGGTCGGTCCCGGCGGGGTCGGCAAGACCCGGCTCGCGCTGGAGCTCGCGAGCCGGGTGCGCAGCGGCCGCCCGGGACGCGCCCAGCTGGTCGAGCTGGCCTCGCTCCGTGACGGGGAACTGCTGCCGCAGGCCGTGGCCGTCGCCCTCGGCGTCGGCGAGCGCGGCGGCCGGGCGGGCGTCGAGGCGCTCGTCCACGCGCTGGGCACCCGCCGCATGCTGCTCGTGCTGGACAACGCCGAGCATGTGATCGAGGCGGGCGCCACGCTGGCCGCAACCCTGCTGAGCCGTTGCCCCGGTCTGCGGATTCTCACCACCAGCCGGGAGGCGCTGCGGGTGCCCGGCGAGGTGGTGTTCCGTGTGGGGGTGCTCGCGCTGGCCCCCGACGACGAGGAGCCCGGTGCGGACGGGCAGCAGCCCGTGGAGGCGGTCCGGCTGTTCGTCGCGCGGGCCCGGACCTGCGCCCCGGATTTCACCCTGGGGCCCGGCAACGCCCATACCGTGGCAGAGATCTGCCGGCGGCTGGACGGCCTGCCGCTGGCCGTCGAACTCGCGGCCCGCAGGGTCGGTTCCCTGACCCCGGCGGACATTCTGCGCGGGCTGGACGACCAGCTCGGCCTTCTCACCGACGGCAGCCGGACGGGACCGGGCCGCCATCGCGAACTCGGCGCGGCGATCGACTGGAGCCACCGGCTGCTGGACCCCGCGGAGCGGATCGTCTTCCGTCGCCTGTCGGTGCTGGAAGGCGGCTTCGACGCCGCCGGGGCGGCCGCGGTCTGTGCCGGCGGTACGGAACCCGGCATCGAGGCGGGGGAGGAGACCGGCGACGGCGCGACGCCGGTCGCCGGGGTGCCTTCCGGGCAGGTGCTGCGGGTGCTCTGCGCGCTGGAGGCCAAGTCCCTGATCGTCCGGGTGCCCGGCGACGAACCGCACGCGGCCCGGTTCCGGCAGCTGAGCGCGATCCGCGCGTACGGAAGGAACCGGCTCACCGAGGCGGGAGAGCTGCACGCCACCTGGCACCGCGCGCTCGACCGGCTGGCCGGCCGGGCGGCCGAGGACCACGGCTCGGTCTTCGCCGACGCCACGGTGCGTCCGCCGGTCAGGGAACGGGAGAACCTCGTGGCAGCCGTCGCGTACACCACGGACCGGCCCGACCCCCGTTATGTCCCGCTCGCGCTCGCCCTGGCCCGACTGCACTACCACCAGGAACAGTTGACACTTGCCCGCGCACTGCTGACCGGAGTGCTGGCCCGGGCACGGGACGCCGGTGCCCGGGGCGCGGCGCTGGCGCTGGCAACCCGTGCGGCCTGCCTCCAGGCGGATCACGGGGCCGCTCTCGCCTTCGCGGAGGAGGCGGTCGCCGTGGCCCGCACCCAGCGCCGCCCCGCCGCGACGGCCAATGCGCTGGACGCGCTGGGGGCCGCCCGGCTGTGCCGGGGCGAATTCGCCGAGGCGGTCGCCGCCTTCGCCGAGTGCCTCGACGTGGTCCGCCCGCTCGGCCGTCCGCTGGACACCGCGCTGTGTCTGCACCACCTGGCCTGGGCGCAGCTCCAGACGGGCCGGGTGGCCGCGTCCGACGCGCTGATGGCCGAATGCCTGCCCACACTGCGCGCCGAGGCCCCTCCAGGGCAGTTGACAGCAGCACTGCACACCGCCGGTGCCATCCGGCTGGCCCAGGGCGACACCGGCGGCGCGGAGGAATTATTCGCGGAGGTGCTCCACCAGGCGCCCATGGAGAGCTACCACTCGCTGTATCCGCTGGAGGGCCTCGCCATGGCGGCGGCTGGACGAGGCGAGGCGGAGCGGGCGCTGCGGCTGTGGGCGGCGGCCTCGGAGATGCGACGGCGGATCGACACGGAGCCCGAGCCGCACTGGCAGCGGCAGGTGACCACCGCCACCGCACGAGCGCGGGAGCGCTTGCGCCCCGCCACCGCGGACCGGGCCGTGGCCGCCGGCCGACGGCTGCGCGGAGAGCGGCTGACCGGGTACGCCCTGCGCCGCACGGACAGCGCATCCGCAGGCAGCAAAGCCCCCGCGGACGACTACCGCTCCTCCGACGCCGAAGGACCCGTGCCCGGCCCGCCCGAGGGCCTCGGCGGCGCGGACCACTACGGATACCCGGGCGCCGGACCGGCGTTGACGGCACGTGAAGCGACGGTCGCCCGACTGGTCGCCGAGGGCCTGACCAACCGGCAGATCGCCACGCACCTGGGCCTTTCCCCGAGCACCGTGGGCGGCCATCTCGACCGGGTCCGCGACAAGTCGGGGCTCCGTACCCGCACGCAGATCGCCCTGTGGATCACTGGACGGAGCCCTCGGCCCCCTCGGTGAGGCATTGCGGTCCAGCGGTCCAGCGGTCCAGCAGTCCAGCGGTCCTGCGCCTGCTGATGACTGCGGTCCTGCGCCTGCTGATGACTGCGGTCCTGCGCCTGCTGATGACTGACGAACGGGCCCCGGCCCCGCCGTTTCGTTACGCGCGCAAGTCACCCGTCATCCGACCCGTGTACGGAACGCCGCGGCCCCGGAAACTGTGCGGAACGGGGCGCTCCGGGGCTGCCGGACCGGCGGCTTCCTACCCAACGAGGAGCCCCACCCACCGAGTTGGAGCCGATGCCCCGGCTCGACGCCGATTCCACCAGGAGGCGCAATGCGGTACGACGACGAAGCGAAAGCGCCGGACGCCCACGGCGGCGCCCGGCGCCCGGACGCCACGCACGTCCCGGACGGCACGGACGCAACGGACGGCAAGCGGGGCAACTCCCGAAGGGCGTTCCTCCGGACCACTTCCGCGGGCGTGACCTCCGCCGCCCTGGCGGCAACGGCCGGCGTCGCGGCCCCCTCGGCCGCCTCGGCGCAGCAGACCGCACCGGCCACCGCGCCGAAGCAGCCGTCACGGGTGCGCCCCGCAGGACTCACGAAGCCCGTCACGCCCGCCTGCTCGGGCCAGGAGACCCCGGCGTCGATCGAAGGCCCGCTCTTCAAACCCGCCTCCCCCGAGCGCGGTGATCTCGTCACTCCCGGCACCCAGGGGGTGCGGATCGACCTCGCCGGCGTCGTCTACGACACCTCCTGCACCCCGCTGCCGGGCACCCTCATCGAATTCTGGCAGTGCGATCAGAACGGTGATTACGACACCTCGGGATTCGCCCTCCGCGGCCATCAGTACACCAACAACCGGGGCGCCTATCTGCTCCGGACCATCATCCCCCGTGACTACTGGGGCCGTTGGGGACAACGGGCACCGCATATCCACACCCAGGTCCAGGCTCCCGGCAGCCCCGTCCTGGTCACCCAGCTGTATTTCCCCGATGACACCGAGGCGTACGGCCGGGACTTCGCCGCCCTCAACGCCGCGGACCGGCTGCTCAACCGCGCCTGCACCCTCACCCTCACCGCACGGCCCGGCGGGGGCTACTCCGGCACCTTCGACTTCGTCCTCAAAACCACCGCCTGAGCCCCCGCCCACCGCCCATGACTCCCCACCCGACGGAGGACCCCATGACGCCCGCACACCCCTCCACCACCCCGGCACGGGAGCCGAGGCGCCGCCGGGCGCCCGTGCTCGTGGCGCTCGCCGCCGCCGTTGTCGCCGCGCCCCTCGGCCTGGCCGCCCTGGCCGGCGACCCCGCCGCGTCGGCCGCGCCCGCGACACCCGTAGCGGCCGCCGCGCACACCGGCACCTGGCAGCGCACACCGGTACCCGTGGCGAAGGGCGACCTGACCGCCATCGCCGCACTCAGTGACACCCGGGCCTGGGCCGTGGGCTACCGGCTGAAGAGCGCCACCGCCCTCGAAGCGGTCGCCCTGCGCTGGAACGGCACCACCTGGACGCAGGAATCCACGCTGCCGGCGAACAGCTTTCCGCAGGCCCTCGCCGTCCGGTCGGCCGACGACATCTGGGCGGTCGGTGCCGCGACGGAGCACTGGGACGGCAGTACCTGGACCACCCGTCCCCTGGACCGGGATCCGGCGGGCCGGGTCGTCCCGGACGCCGTGGCGAGCGCGCCCGGCGGCCGGGCATGGACGGTGGGGCGGGCCATGTCCCGCTCGGTCAAGGACGGCGTGCCGGCCGTCCAGCTGTGGGACGGCACGTCGTGGAAGCGACAGACCCTGCCCGACGTGGGCACCGGGGAGCTGAGCGGAGTGACCGTCGTCGCCGCCGATGACGTATGGGCCGTGGGCACGTCGTACACCACGGATGAGAAGACGCCACAGACCGCTCTGTTGCTGCACTGGGACGGCACCGCTTGGAAGGAGATCACCGCGCCCGGTCCGGCAGGCGCCCACCAGTGGCTGACCGGCGTCACCGCGCTCGGTGCCGAGGACATCTGGGCGGTCGGCGGCACTGCGTCAGGCGGCTCCGAGCGCCCGTACGTGGTCCACTGGGACGGCACGAAGTGGATCACGACCACGACCCCCGACGTCCCGGACGGCCGGCTGCGCGCCGTGGGCCGGGCCGCGGACGGCACGCTGCGGGCAGTGGGCGGGAAAGGGAGCGCTCCCGTGGCCCTGCAATGGAACGCACCGGCCGAGCGGTGGCAGCAAACCACCGGCCCAGGCATCGTCGTCCGCGGATTCACCACCGTCCCGAAGAGCTCCCGGCTGTGGGCCGCGGGCATCGCCACCCACGGCGACCTCGTCCCGGCCATCACCCGCTTCCCGGGCACGTACCGCAAGTAGCCCGCCGCGCCGTGCGTCTCCGTGGCGTGGGTTGTCACCCTGATCGAGGCCACGAATCCTGGCCCAACAGGCCGTTCACAGCAGACCTTTCGCGACCGACGAGGCGGCGTCACCCGAATCAGGTGACGCCGCCTTGACGTGACGGCCCGCGGCTCGCCCTGCTGCTCTACGGCCTCTTCCCAGCCGGCCGGCCCCGCCCAGGGCCCGTGCCCCGGACCCGGCGGGGTGGCCTCAGACGGAGGCCATCGGGCGGGCGTCGTCGGGGGTGGCGAGGGTGGCCGGGTCGGCTTCCGCGGTGGTCGGAGCGCTGGTCAGGCCGTGTGCGTGGGCCTTGACTCCGGAGCGGACGGCCCAGAAGTAGAAGACCGGGGCGGTGACCGCGATCAGGGCGGTGCCGAGTACGCCGGGGAGGACGCCCCGGCCGCCGAACTCCTCGCCGCCCAGGGCGGACACCGTGGCCGTCCACACCAGGAAGGCGATCATCCACCAGGCCGGCGCGAACTGCCGCAGCAGCTGCCGCTCGCCCCGGCGCCACAGCACCAGGGCCGCGACCGGTGCGGCCACCAGCGTCAGCACGGTGATCTTTCCGGTCTCCGGCCACTTCGACCAGTACAGCGCGCAGGCGGCGAAGGCGAAGGTGACCGGGCACAGCACCCCGGCGGCCGGCAGCCGGAACGGACGGGGCAGCTCCGGGCGGGTCCGCCGCAGCACGCCCACCGCGATCGGGCCGATCAGATACGAGATGACCATGGCCGCCGACACCACTCCGGCCAGCGCCTGCCAGCTGCGGCCGACGGTGAGCAGCAGCACGACGGAGAAGGCGAGGTTGAGCCACATCGCGGGGCGGGCGGTGCCGTAGCGGGGGTGCACGGCCGCCAGCTTCCGGGGGAAGAATCCGGTCTCGGCGAGGTTGGTGACCATGTACGCGGCCGAGGCGACATTGGCGATGTTGGACCCGGCCGGCGAGATGAACGCGCCGAACTGGAGCATGGTGACCACCCAGTGCAGCATCAGCAGCCCCGCCAGGTCGGCGAACGGCGAGTTGAGGTTCACGCCCTGCCACCCGCCGGCCCGCTCCAGCAGCTCGGGCGGCACCGACCCCAGGTACGCGACCTGGAGCGCCGAATAGATCACCAGGCCCAGTGCGAGCGCACCGATCAGCGCGACCGGGATGGCCCGGCCCGGGTTCTTCGCCGCCCCGCCGAGGTTGACCACGGCCTGGAAGCCGTTGAAGGCGAAGACCACACCGCAGGTGGTGACGGCGGTGAGCACGGCCGGCCAGCCGTACGGGGCGAAGCCGCCGTGATCGGTGAAGTTCGAGGTGTGGAAGCCGGACCCGACCAGGGCGAGCACCGCCAGCACCGGGATGGCGAACTTGACCAGGGTGAGCACGGTGTTGGCGCGGGCCAGCAGCTGCACCGACCAGAAGCAGGTCAGCCAGAGCGCGAGGGTCAGGACCAGCGACACCGCCGTGCCGGAGAGGGTCAGCTGGTGGGTGGCCGGATCGACCAGGCCCTTCGCCCAGCCGAAGCTCCACGACGTCATGTACTGGGTGGCCGCGATCGACTCGATCGGAATCAGCGAGGCGGTCGCGATCCACACCGCCCAGCCGGTCAGGAAACCGAGCACCGGCCCGTGCGAGAGGTGCCCGTAGCGGGCCATGCCGCCGGGGATCGGGTAGGCCGAACCGACCTCCGCGTACGACATCGCGATCATCCCGATGAAGATGACGCCGATCACCCAGGCGACCAGCGCCGCGGGGCCCGCCACCTGGGCAGCGGAGCCGGCCCCGAAGAGCCAGCCGGAGCCGAAGATCGAACCGATGCCGATCATGATGAGGGCGAAGAGGCTGAGCCCCTTGCGCTCGCCGGCGCTCATATCCATGGGAAGTGTTGTCCGTCCTGGTCGTGCGCATACCCCCGCACTCTCGGCGGGGCCGCTCTCGTCTGCCGGCGACCACCTTATTTCCGGCCACACCGCGCGAACGCCCGCTGAGCTGCCGGAACACCCCGCGTCCCGGCCCCGCCGGCCCACGCCCCCGACGCCAACAGCCCCGCACATACGGCCCGTTCACTCCCCGACGGCCACTCATCGACGACCCGGGAGATCACCGCATGAGACGCGTCACAGCGAGGGGTGGAGGGGGGCGTTGTCCGGGCGTGGGGGCGTCATCGCGCGAGCGCGGTGCCACATCACTGCCACATCACTGCCACATCAGAGCGGCGGCGGGCACCGCGGGGCCGACGACGTGGCCGTCGTCGGGGGCTTCAAGGGGTAACCGCCGTACGGCCGCGGAGATCAATAAACCGAAGTATTTCCCTGGCCGAATTCCTCATTCCGTAAGCGCAATTCGGCCTCAGTGGCCGAGAAACGCCGCCCCGGCCCGTGATGTGGGTCACGTTTCGACGTCGATGCGCCCCATTTGAGGGGTTTTGCCGAAGGCTCAAAGTCGCCCCTACTTCAACAACCCACCATTTCGGCCATGTCGGGCGGCTCGTGCGACGAATTCCCGTGTGAATAGAGTCCTGGTGTCCGGCGGGAGTTCGCCGGTTGCCCTTGAGAGCGGAAATTCTGATTCCCCTTCGCGGATTTCTGGATTCCGTTTGAATGGGCCGTCGCGCTACGGCAAGGGGGTGCCATTATGCGTTACGCGTACTGAGGTATATGAGGCGTCGGCCGGGGTCACTGGACCCCGGCCCGCGCGACTTTTGCTTTACGCAGCCCCCGTGTTCCTCTCACTCGCTCAGGACGGAATGTGTCTGACTACGATCCGCTTGACGCGGCCACGGTGGCCGATCCGTATCCCGTCTATGAGCGGCTGCGGAAGAATTCGCCGGTGTTTTGGAGTGAGCGTTTCGGCTCGTGGATCGTGACGCGCTACGCGGATTGTCACCGCGTGCTCAGCGATGTGGACGTATTCGCCAGCGACTGGCGCAGGGCGGGGCATGAGGCGCCGCCCACCGCGGCCCTGAGCATGCAGGAACTCGACCCGCCCGACCACACACCCGTCCGCCGGCTTTTCACCACCGCCCTCCGCGACCAGGACCTCGATGCGATAGCGGCCTTCGCGGTCCGGGACACGGCCGCGGTCTTCGAGCAGCTGGCCGATGCGCCCTCCTTCGACTTCACCGCCGAAGTGGCCCGCCCGGTGGCGCTCCAGGCCGTATGCCGTCTGCTCGGTGTGGACCCTCCGCCGGTCGCCGCGTTCGCCGAACTGTCCGACGCGCTCGTACGCGGCATGGACGCGGGCCTGCTGCCGGAGGTGCTGGAACCGGCGATGGCGGCCCGAGGCCGGATCAACGAGCTCATGACCGAGTGGTTCACCGCCCACCGCAGGCCGGGCCTGCTCACCCAGGTCCTCCACGGCGCGGCCGCCGCGGGCGTCACGGAAGACGCGGTGTGGAACAACGTCCGCGTGCTCTTTCTGGCCGGATTCAGTACCACCGTCGGCGCGGCCGCCAACGCCGTGCTCGCCCTCCTTGAACATCCCGGCGCGCTGGAACGCCTGCGTGACCCGGCCCTGCTGGATTCCGGAGTGGAGGAACTCCTCCGGTACGACGGCCCGGTTCAGGGCACCACCCGCGCCTGCGTCGAAGCCACCGAGATCGACGGCGTCACCGTGGAGCGCGGCCGGCTGGTGCTGGCGCTCTTCGGCGCCGCCAACCGCGACCCCGAACGGTTCGCGTCCCCCGACGAGTTGCTGCTGGACCGGCATCCCAACCGGCATCTCTCCCTGGGCTGGGGCCCGCATGCCTGCTCGGGCGCCCTCCTCGCCCGGATCATCATCAGGGCGCTCGTCCAGCAGCTGCTGGACGCCCCCGCGCCCCCGCGACTCGCCGCCCCGCCCGTCAGGGTGCCGCGTGCCACCCTGCGCTACCCGGACCGGCTGCCCGTCACGTTCCAGAACGCTGAGCCCGAACGCTGAGAGTGAGAGCCATGACCACTGACGCCGCAGTCGAATACCACCCACTCGACCCGCACACCCTGCTCGACCCGTATCCGGTGTACGCGTCCCTGCGGGCGACCGGCGCACCCGTGTGGAACCAGAAGCTCGACAGCTGGGTGCTCACCTCGTACCGGGACTGCCGCCAAGTCCTCCTGGACCACGAGAACTTCGCGGCCGACTGGCGGCGGGCGGGCGAGACCGTCCCCGAACCCGCGCTGGACGTCCACACCATCGACCCGCCCGACCACACCGCGATCTACGGAGTGCTCGCCGACTCACTGCGGGACATGGCTTCGGACGGCCTCGCCGCCCGCACCAGGAAACACATCGCGGCCATGCTCGACGAGCGGCCGGCCGGGCCCTTCAACGCGATCACCGAATTCACCGAGCCGCTGGCACGCTGGTTCATCCCCGAGGCCATCGGGGTTCCCCCCTTCGATCTGACCACCGTCCGGCCGATGGCGGAGGCCATCACCCAGGCCATGGACTCCGGCCTCAACCCGGCAGCCAGGGAGCCGGGCGTGGCGGCACAGCGTCAACTGGCCGCGATGATCGAGGATTGGGTGACCGGGATGGACGCGGGCCACCCGATCCGCGAACTGGTGGCGAATGCCATGGCCGCCGGCGTCCCACGGCATATCGCGATGAACTCGCTGCGCACCCTGGTCGTCAACGGATTCACCGCCGTACCGGCCTCCCTCGGCAACGCGCTGAACGTGCTGTCCAGGGATCCGGGCCTGCTGGCCGATCAGCTCGACAGCCCCGAGGCGATCGACCGGGCGCCTCATGAGTTCTTCCGTTACGAGGCGCCCATCCAGGGGACCACCCGCCTGGCCGTCCGGGACATCGCATTCAACGGGGTACAGGTGCGCCGCGGCCAGGGAATGCTGATGCTCTTCGCCGCCGCCAACCGCGACCCCGAACAATTCGACGCCCCCGACACCGTACGGCTCGACCGGTGGCCGAACCACCATCTCACCTTCGGCTACGGCGCCCATGCCTGCACCGGCTCGCTGCTCGCCCATCTGCTCCTGCGGGAGTTGCTGACCGTACTGGTGGAGCGCGGCACCACTCTCACGCCGGCCGGGCCCGCCGTACACAAGAAACTCGCCACCGTCCGCACCCTCGCAGAACTTCCCCTGGAAATCGGTAAATGAGCAGGTACCGCACTGCGCTGGGCATCCGCGAATTCCGGGCGATTTTCACGGCACATGTCGTCTCCATGGCGGGAGCGGTCACCGCGAATTTCGCGCTGGCCGTGCTCGTCTACTCCCGCACCGGCTCGTCGCTGCTGTCCGCACTGGTCTTCGCACTGGTCCTCGCACCACATCTGATCGCGGGCACCCTGCTGTCCGCGCTCATCGACCGGCTTCCGGCCCGGCGGCTGCTGGTCTGCTGCAATCTGCTCTCCGCGGCGCTCGTCCTCGTCATCTCGCTGTCCGGCACCCCGGTGCCCGCCGTACTGGCGCTGGCCTTCGCCCTCGGCCTGATCGAGCCGGTGTTCTCCGGCGCCCGCGCGGCCACCCTGCCCGACGTACTTCCCGGCGACGCCTACGTGCCGGGCCGCAGCCTCATGCGGCTGGTCGCCCAGGGCGCGCAACTGGGCGGATTCGCGGTCGGCGGCCTGCTGATGGCGGCCTTCTCGCCGCAGGTGATGCTGCTCATCAACGCGGGCTGCTTCCTCTTCTCGGCCCTCGTACTGCGGCTGGGAACCAAGGAACGCAGGCTGCACCCCGACGACGGCACCACCGCGCGGACCTCCCTGCTGCGCGACTCCCTCAACGGGATCGGGGCGGTGATGCGGGTGCCGGCCGTACGCCGCACACTGCTCCTCGGCTGGGCGGTCCCCGCACTGGGAGTGATACCGGAGGCCCTGGCGGTGCCGTACACCGCCGGACTCGGGGGAGGGGCGACCGCCGCGGGCCTGCTGCTCACCGCGATCCCGCTGGGGACCGTGGCCGGCGAGGTCCTCACCAACTGGCTGGTCCCGAAGGAACGGCAGATCCGCATGATCGGGCCGGCCGCCCTGCTGGTGTTCGTCCCGATGCTCCTCTTCGCGCTCCGCCCCGGCCTGGTGCCCGCGATCGCTGTGCTGTTCGTGTGCGGCCTGGGGTTCAGCACCCAGCTCGGCCAGGACCGGCTGCTGCTCCAGGTGGTGCCCGAGGAACTGCGGGCCAGGACGCTCAGCCTCCAGACGGCCGGACTCATGTTCTGGCAGGGGCTCGGCTTCGCCGCGGGTGGCGCGGTGGCCGAGCTGTTCAGTCCGAGCGCCGTGATCTGCGCGGGGGCGGTGGCCGGCCTGTGCGCCGTCCTTCTGCTGCTGCGCGGCGCGGTGTTCGACACCGAGAAATGGAGTCCCAGGAGTGCGGGCGGAGTCGTCAGTGGCTGACATGGGTGACATGGGTGACATGGGTGACGGGGGCGATGAGGAGCGGTGGAAGGCACGCATCGGCGTCGCCCATGTGACGGTGCCCCGCTGGGCCCGCGATGCCCCCGACCGCTGTGTCTACCGGTCGAACGCCACCGGTACATGGGAGTTGTACGAGTGGGACCGGGCCAGTGACGCACGCCGCAGGCTCACCGACCGCCCCCACGGCACCGCCCTGGGCTTCCTCGACCCGGCCGGCGCCTGGGTGTGGTGGTTCGCCGATACCGACGGGGACGAACGCGGCGTCTGGATGCGCCGCCCGTTCGGCGGTGACCACGACGAACCCGCCGCCCCCGCCCTGGGCCCCGCCCACCAGGCCGGACTGGCCCTCGGCACGAACGGCCTCGCCGTCATCGGCACCACTGCGACCGGCGACACCACCATGACCGGCGGCACCACGATGACCGGCGGCACCACCATCCACGTCTGCCGCCCGGAAACCGCACCCCGGACGCTCTACACCCACCCCTCGGACGCCCACGTGGGGGCGCTGTCCGCTGACGACACCCTCGTCGCGATCGGCCACAGCGAACACGGCGACAGCCGGCACAAGGCGGTACGCGTACTGAGCCTGGACGGCACGGTGGTGGCCGATCTGTGGGACGGCGAGGGACGCGGCCTCGGCGGGATCTGGGACGGCCCGGGCAAGGGCCTCGGGGGTATGGCGTTCTCCCCGGTCCCCGGTGACAACAGGCTGCTCATCGAGCACGAGCGCCACAGCCGGCCCGAGCCCATGATCCTGGACGTCGCCACCGGCGAACAGCGCGAGATCGCCCTCGACCTGCCCGGCGAGGTCAGCGCCGCCTGGTACCAGGACGGCTCGGCGCTGCTGATCTGGCATACCCATCACGCCCGCGACGAGCTCTACCGACTGGACCTGGGCACGGCCGAAACCGGCGAACTGATCCGCCTGGAAACCCCCAAAGGCGTCATCAGAGGCGCCGGGACACGTCCGGACGGCACCGTGGAGTTCGTCTGGTCGAGCGCCGCACACCCTCCGGTCGTCAGATCCACCTCGGGCGGCACCGTGCTGGCCCCGCCCGGACCGACGGCCCCGCCCTCCGTCCCGGTGACCGACGCCTGGGTCGACGGCCCCGGGGGCCGCATCCACGCGCTGGTCTCCCGGCCCCCGGGGGCCGACGGCCCGCTCCCGTGCGTCTTCGAGGTACACGGCGGTCCGATCGGTTACGACGACGACGCCTTCGACCCCGTGGTCGCCGCCTGGGTCGACCACGGCTTCGCGGTCGTCCAGGTGAACTACCGGGGCTCCACCGGCTACGGCTCCCGATGGCGGGACGCGATCGAGGGCCGCCCCGGCCTCACCGAACTGGAGGACATCGAGACCGTCCGCGCATGGGCCGTCACCAGCGGCCTCGCCGCCCCCGAGCGCCTCGTCCTGTCCGGCCGTTCATGGGGCGGCTACCTCACCCTGCTGGGCCTCGGCACCCGCCCGGACAACTGGGCCGTCGGTATCAGCACCATGCCGGTAGCCGACTACTTCGCCGCCTACGAGGACGAGATGGAGGCCCTGCGCGCCTACGACCGCTCCCTCTTCGGCGGCTCCCCCGACGAAGTACCCGAGCGGTACCGGGCGTCCTCCCCGCTCACCTACGCGGACCACGTCACCGCACCGGTCCTGGTGATCGCGGGCGAGAACGACCCCCGCTGCCCGATCCGCCAGATCGACAACTACGTCAACCGCCTGGCCGCACTGGGCAAGCAACACGAGGTATACCGCTACGACGCGGGACACGGCTCCCTCGTCGCCGACGAACGCATCAAACAGATCGGGGCGACGATCGCGTTTGCCTGCGCTCACCTACCGTCATAGGACCACCTCGGGAAGCCCCTCTCCACCGCGCAGAAGTACGGAACCGATCCGCCTCCTCCTTCACAGATCTGGATGCTTCGTCGCCACGTGGTAGTACCCCGAGTGGAACACCAGAGGGGCCCCGCCGTCGGCCTCGTACTCTTCGACCTCGCCGAGGAAGATGATGTGGTCGCCTGCGTCCAGGCGTTGGACGGTGCGGCATTGGAAGCGGGCGACCGCGCCGTCCAGGAGGGGGGTGCCGGCGATGCCGGGGGTGGTGGGGGTACCGCGGAATTTGTCGTCGGCCGGGGTGGCGAACTGGCGGGAGAGGTGGTGCTGGTCGGCGGCCAGTACGTGGACGGCGAAGTGCGAGGCGTCGGTGAAGTCCGGGAGGCTCGGGCTGTTTTTGCCGGGGCACCACAGGACGAGGGGCGGGTCCATCGAGACAGAGGTGAAGGAGTTCGCGGTCATGCCGACGTTGCGGCCGTCGGGGGCGCGGGCCGTCACCACGGTCACGCCGGTGGCGTACTGGCCCAGCGCGCGGCGCAGCGCGCGGCCGTCGAAGCGGGCGGCGTGCTGGGCTCGTTTCTCGGCGAGGAAGCGGTGTGCCTCGGCCTCCTCGAACCACCAGCGGTAGAGGGTGCGCGGGTCGTCGAATCCGGCGGCGAGGGCCCCGGCGACCGAGGGGATTTCGGCCGCCGCTGTCAGGAGGTCGTGGTGGTGGGGACTCAGATCGGTCAGGAGCGAGTTGGTCCAGCCGACGGCCCATTGAGCCCAGCCGCGCCAGAAGTTGTCGAAGGTGCGCTGCATCCACTGCCGGGTGAATTCGGCGGTGCCGTGGCGGAGGATGCTGTCGAGGTAGTGGGTCGCGGCCTGGGCCGCATTGTTCGAACCCTGGCCGGTGATCGGATCGTTGAGGACCACGGCGTCGGCCATGCCGAGGACATGCCGGCCGGAGGCCAGGCGGGCGATGGGGTGCCGAACGGTCGGGGTGAGTCGGCCGCGCAACACACCGCAGCTGTCGGTGAGTTGGGCATGCCGACAGCGTTCGTACTCGTCGGGGAAGAACCGGCGGAGGATGTCGAGTGAGCGGGCGAGGTGGGCTTCGGGCGTGCGGATGTCGTCCCAGCAGTCCATGGGGCCGCCGGGGACGCCCTCGAAGACCATGATGTCGCAGGGTCCGGTGGTGGTCAGGGCGGGGAAGGAGAAGTACTCACCGACGCCTGGGACCGTGCGGTAGTGGACGGCGGCCTCCCCCTCCCGCGGTCCCGTTCCCGTGACGTACGTCAGGGCAAGCGCACGGCGCGGCCGGTCGTACGGGGAGAGTTCGGAGTTGCGCGGGAAGAGTTGGCTCAGCTCGCCCTTGCCCGTGGAGACCACGACGAGATCGTGCGTACGGGCGTACCACTCCAGGTCGTTGACGCCCGCCTCGTGCAGCACGATCTCGCCGCGGCCGCCGTCCGCGAACTGCTCGATCCAGGCGGCACACTTGACCCGCTGGTCGACGGAGTGGGCAGGGCCCTCCAGCGGCGCGCGCCAGGAGACGTCCGGAGTGCCGTGCGGACCGATGAGAGAGAACGCGATGCCGGAGATGTCCGGGGCCTGGTCCTCCCAGTGGTGCAGGCCGAGTTCCCGCTCGCTCTGGAGCGCGGTGTCGAACATGCACTGACTGGACATGACCGGCCCGCGACGTATCTCGTCGGGGCTGCGGTCGGTGACCAGGGTGACGTCATAGCCGTGTGCCTGGAGCCCCAGGGCGAGTTGGGCACCCGCCTGCCCGGCACCGATCACCGCGATCCTTCTCATGGTCCTGCTGTCCTGCTCTCGTTACGTACGTACCACTGACATGGCCCTCAGGTCGTTGCCCGTTGTTCCTGGGGGCCCTCAGGCACTGACCTCGGTCAGGTAGTTCTTCGCGGCGACCGGGTCCATGAACCAGTGGAAGAGGTCGCGCGGGTCATCGAAGCCGTTGACGAAGCGGGCGGCAATACGGGAGTTGGCGCTCGCCGCGCCGAAGAGCTCCAGGACGTGCTGCGGCGGAGCGCCGAGCATCGCGTTGGTCCAGGTCGTGGCGGACTGCGCGGTGTCCCAGAAGCGGCCGAAGGCCAGCTCCATGAACGCAGCGTCGTACGGGCGCTCGCCGTGGTCCAGGATGGTGGCGAGGTAGGAGGCCGCGCACTTCGAGGCGTTGTTGGACCCCTGGCCGGTGATCGGGTCGTTGAGGACGACGACGTCGGCGAGGCCGAGCACCTGCGCGCCGGAGGGCAGCGTGGCGACGGGCTTGCGGACGGTCGGCGCGAAGCGGCCCGCGAGGGTGCCGTTCTGGTCGGTGAGCGCGACATCGGTGCAGCGCTCGGCCTCCCACGGAACGTACGTTCGCAGCAGCTCCTGGAACTTCGCCAGCTGCTGGTCGGGGGTGAGCCCGTCGAAGCAGTCGAGCGGGCCGCCCGGGATGCCCTCGAAGAACATGATGTCGCACGGGCCGCTGGTGGTGAGGCTGGGCATGGTGAAGTACTCACCCACACCGGGGATGACATTGAAGCTGACGCCGGGGCGGTCGGGCAGCGCCGCCATGCCGGTGACGTACGCCAGGGCCAGCGCGCGCTGCGGAGCGTCGTACGGGGAACGCGAGGCGTCCCGCTCGAACAGCCCGGCGATCTCGCCCTTGCCGGCCGCGACGATGACCAGGTCGGACTCGGCGGCGTAGCGCTCCAGGTCCTCGATACCGGCCTCGCAGAGCTCCAGACGGCCGCCGCGGCGCGCGAACTCGCCCATCCAGAGCGGCATCTTGACACGCTGGTCGATGGAGCGGGCGGTGGCCTCAAGGCGGGCGTCGAAGGAGAGCGCCCGGCCACCCTGGCCGTCGGCGATGTTCACGCCGAGACCGGCAATCGACGGGCAGGCGTCGCCCCAGAAGTCGAGGCCGAGGTTGCGCTCGTGGGCCAGCGCGGTGCCGAACATGGCCTGGCTGGACATGACCCGGCCCTCGCGGATCTGGTCTCCGGTGCGGTTGGACACGAGGGTGACGTCAAAACCGTGGTCGATCAGGCCGATGCCGAGCTGGAGACCGGCCTGACCGGCTCCGACGATGGTGATCTTGCGCATGAGGGGGATCTCCGGGGGTTGGGGTGTGCGGGTTTTTGAGCGGTGCCGCGCAGTGCCGTGCATTGCCGTGCGGTGCCATGCACCGCAGTGCCATGCAGTGCCGTGCGCTGTGCAGCGTTGCGTCGCGTGGTGGCGTCAGCGAATGGGCAGCGGTTGTGGGGAATGCGGCTGCCCGCCGGAGGGGGGCCGGCGGGCAGCCGCGGGAGCCGGGTCTCCCGTAGGACCGGGGGAGGGGTCCCGGGTAACCCGGCCGGCTAGAGGGTCCCGGCCGAGTCGGCGAGCCGGGGCAGCAGAGGCAAGGGTGCCGCGATGTGCGGGGGTACGGCCATGGCGGCCCCCGCCGCGCCGGTCGCGCGTAATAAGCACAGCGCGCATACGACGGGCCGTCGGCAGGGCGTGACTCCGCTTCTGACAAGCGCAGCCCGGCCCGGCACTCCCTGCATTGTTGATTCCCAGGATTCTCTCGGGTCCGCGGCGGTCAGGCAGCAATCTTGGTATGGCAAGATCACCTTCGCTATCCGGATCACGCGGGTTGCTGTCCCGATCGCGCATCTCGGCGGTGGAGGTTTATATGCCCGCTGAAGAGTCCCCCCTCGCAAATCACCAGCGGTTTCATACAACGGACATCTGGGAAGCGCGGGCCGAGGTCGGCCGCGCCTTCTGTCCGCATGAGCTGCGCATCACGCGGCGTTCGGCAACGCTCGACGCCAGGCTGCACGGCGCACCCTTCGACCGGACAGGTCTCTATTACCTCGATTACGGAACGGAAGTCCGGATCACACCAGGCGATTTGGAGAGCTTTTTCCTGGTCCAGATCCCGCTCGCCGGTTACGCCGAAATCACCTGCGGCCGCGAGGAGATCATTTCCTCCCCGGAACTCGCTTCTGTCCCCTCTCCGAACGGAAAGTTGGACATGCGCTGGGGTGACGGCAATCCGCAGCTGATCGTGTGGTTCGACCGATCGTCGCTGGAATCGCACCTGGGGAGTTTGCTCGGCCGCGCCGTGCGCCGCCCGCTCTTCTTCTCGCTCGGCATGAACCTCACCACACCGGGCTCCCGGTCCTGGCTCAACATCGTCGACCTCATGCGCCGGGAGGCCGAGGGACCCGGTGACATGACAAGCCGGCCCCTCGTGACAAAACAGCTTGAATCACTCCTCATGACCCAGCTGTTGATGGCTCAGCCCCACAACTACACATCGGCGCTGCTCGGCGAGCAGCCGCGCGTAGCACCACCCGCGGTCCGCCGCGCCATGGAGGTCATCGAGGGACACGCGGCCGAGCCGCTCACGGTCGCGGAGATCGCGGAATGCGTCGGCGTCGGCGTACGGGCCCTTCAGGAAGGCTTCCGCCGGCACCTCGACACGACACCGCTCGCGTACCTGCGCGAGGTCCGCCTGGACCGCGTACGCAAGGAACTCCTGGCCTCCGACCCTGGTGCCGCGACCGTCACCGCCGTCGCCTCCCGCTGGGGCTTCCTGCACCCGGGGCGTTTCTCACTTGCCTACCGCCAACAGTTCGGGGAGTCGCCTTCGGAGACGTTGCGGTCATAGGAGGAAGTCGGACTTTCGACCGCCCGTGTCGCAGCACGCACCACGAAATCCGGGAGCCGGGGGGGAACGCCGGCTCCCTGTCCTGCCGGTGCGCGCTCGCCGGCCCGGTGGTCACGGCGTCAGGTCGAGAAATTCCCAGTGCGCTTGCGGTTCCGCTCCGCTCAGCCATTTCCCGCAGTTCTGCAGGACCGTGGGGCTTGAGGTGATGTGCTGGGTACCTGTGCCGAGATCACGCAGAAACCGGTCGATCGGCCCGCGCCGGATCGCCGCCGTCCCCGCCCATCGATGCACCGTCTGACCCACGTCCTGCACGGTCCACGTCGCGTGGTTGAGCGCCAGCCTGAGCAGCGTGTCCTGCTCGGTACTCAGCAACTCGCCCGCATCCAGCGTCCCTTCGATACCTCGCCACACCTCCATCGCCCACGCCCGTGCCGAACGAAGCTTGGCTTCGGCGGTCGCGTACTCCGCGTGGAACTGCGCGGTGTCGACAGCGGCGTTACGTGTGCCGGATTTGGCCGCGGCGACCAACTTCAGTTCATCGAGCAGGCGCCGCCCGACACCGAGCGCCCACCCGGTGTGTCCGATCGCGGACATGTTGACCAATCCGAGGCGGTAAATCGCGCCGCCGTTGACCGGGTTCGTCGTCGTGGCGAGGTACGTGTGCGACGCCGGGACAAGCACATCGGCGCAGTGGTAATCAATACTGTGCGTCGCACGCAGCCCGAGCACATCCCAGTTGTCGACGAGTTCCACCTGCGACTTCGGCATCGCCAGCACCCGCAGCTCCCCGGTGCCCTCGACCTGGATCGCACTGTGGATATGGGTGGCGTGCGCCATACCGGAGGCGAACTGCCAACTGCCGCTCACCAGATAGCCACCCTCCACCGGGACGGCCCGGCCGGGCCGGGTACCGTGCCCCGCCAACAACGCGTGATCCCCACCCGCGACATCCGGGAACAATGCGGCCGCCGCAACCGCATCGAGATAAGCCGCAGTGGTGCCGGTCATCAACTGCAGCGCCATCATCGTCCAACCGGCCGCGGATTCGTGATAACTGACCCGCTCGACTGTCTCTATCAATTGGCGCGGGGAGAACTCATAGCCCCCGAGGCTCTGCGGCAGCGCGGCCCCCACGACCCCAGCACCCAGCAACGCCCGCGCGACGCCCTCGGTGAGTCTGCCGAGTTCCTCGGCCGCATCCGCATCCGCCTCAAGCACCCCGCCGAGTGCGTCAATCCGCTCCAGCATCGCGGGAAATTCCGTGCTGACATGCAATCCGATCGAGTCCGCCATGGTGGTTGCTCCTCGCCGTTAGTTCTGAGTCAGCGTCACCATAGGGGAGGGCGATCTCGTTCCTCGGCCTGCTCAAGGAACTCTCGTGCTGCCGGGGCTCGCAAAAAAGGGGCTCTGGTAGGCGAACCGGGCGACGATGCCATCGACCGGTCCCGCGGCGGGCTGACCACAAAGATCCCTCTTACTGCCGACGACCGCTGCCGGCCACTGCGCTTCGTTCGCACCGCCGGTCAGGCCGGCGACGCGCCGGGCATTCTCCTCTGGAACGCCGACGACAAGCGAACTGCCTAAAAGGCTGTCCCGTAAGTGCTCTACGGTGCCGGGTGACCTGCTCGTTTCCCCGTTAGCCACGAGAGCGAGGTTATGCAGTCGGGCGATGCCGCTCATGGCGTGGTGGACGCCGTTGCCCTTCAAACGGCAGTCACGGAGAATCTTCCAACTCTTCATGCGGGCGAAGCACGAGGCGGGTGTCGGCGTCGATGACGACCTGGTGATTGGTCGAGTCACTCAGGCCCGAACCACCCGCGGCCTCGCGCAGTAGTTGCCGAACTCCGCGAACAGGCCGGTAACCGAAAGCGTTTGCGGCGGCAGTCGAGTCGTACACCCGGTCCAGGCGATCGGGCACTGGCCACCCCTGGTCGCGGAATGCCTGGACGACATCGGGAACCCGTTCGGCGAGCACCGCGCCCGCATCGCGGGCAAGGGCAAGGCAGTCCTCTCGGTGAAACGGGTGCGGCCCGGAGATATTGAACCTGCCGGTAACGGTGGAGTGCGTAATGGCCAGGACCCCCGCCGCTGCTACGTCGGCAACGTCGACTCCCCGGTGCAGCAGGTGGCGGGCCCGCACCGGCAGTGGCTCCGGAAAGCATCGCGATATGCGCAGCGTCACCGAAGAAACGGCGCAGGCGGCCACCAGCTCCTCTGCAGCCAGTTTGGTCTCGTCATAGATGTCCCTGGGAAGCGGCGTGAGCTGCTCGTCCACCCAGACCGCACGCTCGGTGGGCACCAGGGCGTGTCCGTAGACACTCGTACTGCTGATGTAGACAACCCGCCGGGCGCCGAGGCCGGCGGCATCGTCGAGTAGGCCCGCGGTCGCACCGACGTTCACGGCTCGGAACTCTTCATCTGGCACGCGCCCGACGTGTGGGGCGTGCAGCGCGGCAGTATGGACCAGGGCATCGGCCGACTGCAATGCGGCCAGCCGCACCGGCCGCTCTCGCAGGTCTCCGACGACGTTCGTCCATCGGCCGGGAACCCGGTCCACGCCGCGGACCACCCAGCCGGCTGCGTCGAGTGCCGCAGCCAGGGCCGCTCCGACCAGGCCCGAACTTCCGGTAACCGCAACCAGTCCAGCGGGGGCTCTTTTCGTCGCTAAGTGCACGCGTCCGACTGTACGGCGTGGAACCGATCTCCTGAGAGGGCACAGCGAAAGAGGGAGGCGGACTCAGTTCGCGGTTGCCCCTATTCGGCCCGGAGAACCAGGTCGAGGAGGCCAGGGAAGCGGGCGTCGAACTCTTCGTGGCGCAGGCGGTTGAGCCGCTTGGTGCCCTGGTCGCGCTGTTCGACGAGGCCGGCGGCGCGCAGGACCGAGAAGTGGTGGCTCTTGGCGGCTCTGCCGACGGATACGTCGAAGTTGCTGCAACTGAGCGTCCAGTCGGGGTGGTTCGCCAGAGTACGGATCAGATGCATGCGCACAGGGTCCGCGAGCGCGGACAGGGCAGTGAGCACAGGGACGTCGTCGGGGTGGGTGTGCACGGGCGCCGGCCGATGTCCTGCGGCTCCAGCCTGCTCCGGCATCCCTCAGCCACCTCCGCGGTCGGCACTCGCTTGCTGAATGTTCGATACCCATCGTACATTACTGATGTTCGCTTCCGGTTGAACATTCCCCGGCAGGCAGTTCACGTCGCAGGCCGCCTACAACAAGCACGGCCCGGGCAGCCCCATGCCCGGGCCCAGAACCGCGGACGGAGAAATGCAGCAACGAAGTGCGGACCAAGGATTCTCCGCCGTCGCGGGCAAGGTGCCCGCGCCCTGTCTCGTACTGGCGGGAGTGAGCGGGATCCAGTTCGGAGCAGCCCTCGCCCCCAGCGCCTATCCGCAGGCAGGAGCCGCGGGCGTGGTGTTCCTGCGGCTCCTCATCGCCGGCCTGATCCTCTGCGTGGTGTGGCGCCCGCGGCGCCGAGTTCTCAAGTCGGCCAAGGGAGCCTGGAAGACCGTGCTCGCCGCCGGAACCCTGCTCGCCGGACACCACATCGCCTTCTTCGAAGCCGTCAACCACGTCCCGCTGGGAATCGTCGCCACGATCGAATTCCTCGGCCCCTTCGCCATCGCCCTCGCCGGCTCCCGCCGCGCGCTCGACCTGCTCCCCGCGTGCCTGGCCGCAGGAGGCGTACTCCTGCTCGGCGGCGGAGGCAGCACCTCTCTGCCCGCCGTCGGCCTCGCCCTGGCCGCAGGGGCGGCCTGCTGCTGGGCCGGGTACATTCTGGTCTCCGCCCGTATGGCCACCCGCCTCAGCGGCGGCCAGGGCCTGGCCGTGGCCATCGGCTGGGCCGCGCTGCTCAGTGCCCCCTATGGCATCGCGCGCGCCGGGTCCGGCCTGCTGGACCCGCATGTCCTGTGGGTGGCGGCCGTTGTGGCAGTGGTATCCAGCGTGCTGCCGTACTCGCTCAACCTGGAAGCCTTGCGCCGGGTTCCGCCGCGCGTCTTCGGCGTACTGACGAGCCTGGAGCCGGCCGCGGGCGCCCTGTTCGGCCTGCTCGTCCTCGGCCAGAACCTCGACCGGTCCCAGTGGCTCGGCATCGCCGCAGTCGCCTGCGCCTCCATCGCCGCCACCTACCTGGGACCGGGAAAGCGCAGGACTTCACGCGTCCGGGCAACGAGCGGCTCTCTCCCCGAGGAGGGATTTACGGAAAACGGAACCGGCATCCCGAGGGCGCCCAGCGCGCCCGGTAAGGCGACAATTCATTCCCCTGACCGGTCATCCGGCAACGTCGAAGATGTTCATGTCTCGGGTCCGCGACATGCTGCAAACGATGATTCCGGCGAGAGGTCCTAGGTGTACGAGGCCATGACGAGGCCATGGCGTTGGTGACACTGGCCGGAGCGCGGGACGCCGAGGCTTGCCATCTGCCGTTCCGTGGGGCCGATGGTAGGGAGACTCCCATCTCTTCGGCGACGTGCGCGGTCGGCCGTGTACGGCATCGTTCGACCAAACGTCGGCGGCCTTCGACGGACCGTGGTGCGTGGCAGTGGAGCACGCAGGTGGCTTTCTGGAACGGCTCTGGCGCGACGTTGAGACGCCGCGCCAGAGGAGACGGTTGGTTGTTCAGGCGAATTGGGTGCCGCCGTCGACGGGGAGCACTGGCCCGGTGAGGAATCCGTTGCGCCGCAGATACTGGCCGCGACGGGCGCCGTGCCTCGTCCTCGACGGGTGCCCGGTACGACGCGTTACTTCGGTGCCTGGAAGCCGCCGATCCGCTGTTCGAGCAGTTCGGCCAGCCGCAGTGTGGTGCGGTCCTCGTACATCGGGCCGATGAGCTGCACTCCCGTCGGCAGGCCCTCGGGGGACCGGCCCGCGGGTATCGCGGTGGCGGGCAGGCCGGGCATGGTGGCCAGACCGGCCCAGACGAGCTGGTCGAAGTAGGGGTACTCGACGCCGTCGATGTCGATCCGGCGTTCCAGCGGATCGGGGTTGTGGTCGTGCGGGAACGCGGGAGTGGGCGTGATCGGACACACCACGGCATCGAACTCGGCGAAGAGCTGCCGCCAGCCGTGACGGTGGAGCTCGCGGCGGTTGTTCGCCTCGATCCAGTCGCGGTGGCTCATCACCATCCCGCGCAGCACCGCCGCATCCAGACTCTGGTCGTCTGCGCTCAGTCCGGCGGCGCGGGTCCGCAGCTGCTCGTAGGAGTCGACGGGAAAACGTGCGACGGAGCCCGAGAACAGCAACTGCCGGTAAAGCATGGCGGCTTCGGTCAGATCGGGCAGCAGCGGAGTGTGCCGTTCGACGCGGGCGCCGCCGTCGGCAAGCGCTTCGGCCACCCGCTTCACGCCCGCTCGCACGGCGGACCCGGTCGGAATGAGTGGATGGTCGTCGAGGACCAGGACCCGGAAGTCGGCGAGCCGCTCGTGGCGCGCGGGCGGCAACGTCACGTCGTACACCTTGCCGAGGGTAAGCGGGTCCGGTCCGGCCATGATGTCGAGGAGGAGTTCGAGGTCGCGGGCGGTGCGCGCCATCGGGCCGACGACGGCCAGATCGAGGTCGACCGGCAATGGCGGTGCCGGCGGCGCGACCATACCGCGGGTTGCCGCGAGTCCGAGTGTCGGCTTGTGCGCATAGACACCGCAGAAATGCGCGGGGGTGCGCAGCGAACCGGCGAGGTCGGAGCCGATGGACAGCGCGCCGAATCCGGACGCCAGGGCCGCCGCCGACCCGCCGGAGGATCCGCCCGACGTGCGACCGTGATCCCACGGGTTGTTGGTGGTGCCGTAGATCTCGTTGAAGCTCTGGATGTCTTGCAACCCCAACGGCACATTGGTCTTACCGAGCACTACCGCGCCGGCAGCCTTGAGCCGCGACACCTGCACCGCGTCCTCGGCCGGTACAAAGTCCCGGTACTGCGGCATGCCCCAGGTCGTGGGCATCCCGGCCATGTTGTAAGACTCCTTGACCGTCACCGGAATACCCAGAAGCGGCCGATCCTCGCCCCGGCCGAATGCCTGGTCGGCATGGCGCGCAGCCGCCCGGGCACGATCGAAGTCAGACACACAGATCGCGTTGATCCCTCCCTCATCCCGCTCAATCCCAGCGATCGCCGCCTCAGTCAATTCCACCGAGGACACCTCACCAGCGCGCAACGCGGCTGCCAACTCTCCGGCTGACCGAAAATTCCAATCCATGAATCCGACGCTAACGGACCCTCACAGAGGGCATAAAATTCCGCTTCCCGCAACGAAAAGTCCGCGAACTCTCGCCTGGCGGGGGCACGGCGTAGTGTCAGTTGGCGTGACAGTCGGCGGTGGAACCACATGGCACAGGTTGTGGATCGCGTCTCGTGCGGTCCAGGTGGTCCAGATGGCCCAGGTCAGGAGCGTCGGCGCAGGCCAGACCCTTGTGGTCCAGGAGCGTCAACTGGTCCAGGAGCGTCAATGCTGTTGAGCCAGCTCAGGCGGTGATCGAGTGCCGGGTCACCGAGCCGCGTTCACCGATTAGCGGCCAGCACTGCCGCGAGGCCCTCTTGCAGGTCTTTGACGAAATACTCGGGAACCTCCAGCGACGGGAAATGCCCTCCGATTTCGGGCGACCCCCATCGGACGATCTGCCGGTACCGCTCCTGCGCCCAGGGGCGCGGACACTTCTCGACATCGCGGGGGTACATAGTGATGGCTGACGGGACGTCGACGCGAAGTTCGGGGTCCAGCGAGTTGTGGCTTTCGTAGTAAATGCGAGCCGACGATGCGCCGGTCCGTGTCAGCCAATACAGGGTGACGTCGTCAAGAATGCTGTCTCTGGAAATCTTCTCGAAGGGGCTGTCTTCGGTGTCTGACCACTCGGCGAACTTGTCGAGGATCCAGGCGAGAAGCCCAACCGGTGAGTCGACGAGCGAGTAGCCGATGGTCTGCGGTCGGGTGGCCTGCTGCTTCGCGTACGCCGCGCGGTGGCGCCAGAAATCGCGGGTTTCCTCGGTCCACTTGCGCTCGACCGCCGTCAGCCCGTCCGTCGTCAAACCGGGCGGTCCCTCCGCGAACGTGGTGTGGATGCCGAGAACGTGCGCCGGGAACCTGCCGCCGAGAACCGTGGTGATATTGCCTCCCCAGTCGCCGCCGTGGGCTGCGAACTTGCGGTAGCCGAGCCTTCCCATCAGTTCCACCCATGCGGCCGCGATCTTTTCGGTTCCCCATCCGGTGGTGGCCGGCTTTTCGCTGTAACCAAAGCCTGGTAGCGACGGGACCACGACGTGGAACGCCGGCGCGTCCGCATCTTTCGGATCTGCCAGCTCGTCCACTACATCGATGAACCGAGTAATGCTGTCCGGCCAGCCGTGCGTCAAGATCAGAGGAGTGGCATCCGCGCGCGCGGATCGGCGGTGCAGGAAGTGGATTCCCAGATCGTCAATGGTCGTGCGGAACTGGCCGATCTGGTTAAGGCGCTCTTCGAAGGGCCGCCAGTTGTACCCGGTGCGCCAGTAGTTCACGACATCGACGAGGTCGGCGAGAGGAACGCCCTGTTCCCATCGGCGAGGACCGGGCGCGGCGCGATGGACCGTCTCAGCCTCCGGTAGTCGCGCCGCGGCCAGTCGCGCGCGCAGATCGTCGAGGTCAGCGTCAGTTGCGTGGGCTTCAAATGCTTGCACGTCGCTGGTGGGACGGGGCATGAGACCTCCTGGCCATCGCGGAACCGGCTAAGGCGGTTCTAGCAGTTCTCCGAACCGCGCCGCAACCGGCTAAGGTGGTTCCATGCATGCTCGGTTCCCTGACTTCCGCCTCGGTAAGGTGCTGGCGACCAGCTTCACGGGGACTCTGTCGGAGCGTCATGGCGACGCCGTGGAGCGCATTCCCACGCCGCACCGACTCGTCGACTGGCTGGCGGTGAACGACCTCGCCGTGGACTCCTGCACCACTGCCCAGCTCGACCTCGCTCGGGAACTGAGGGAGTCGATTCACGCCGCCGCGACAGCGGCCGCGATGCAGGACGTTCTCCCCGCGTCTGCTGTCCAAGTCATCAATGACTGCAGCGCTCAGGGTCGGGCCGCGGCGATCCTGACGCCCGAGGGTAAGCGGCGATGGCGGCTCAGCTCGGCTTCCTGCGTGGAAGATGCCCTCAGCGTGATCGCCGCCGACGCGATCAGCATCATCGCAGGCGAACGAGACGGAAAATTGGCCTTGTGTGCGTCACCAACCTGCCAAGCCGCCTTCTTCGACACCAGCCAAAGCCGCACCCGCAAATGGTGCGACATGAACACGTGCGGGAATCGTCAGAAGAAGGCGCGCTTCAACGCCAACCAGCGCAAAAACCCCAGGTCAGCGGAGTGATCGTTACCTCGGTACAGCCGAGGGGCCCCACGCCTGCAACACATATGGCGCGTTGGGTTGCACCGTGCACCGTGCACCCCAACGGCACCACTGAGACCGCCCCACCCGCGACCCTGACCCCGTATCTATCCGAGTGAGCTCTTCACCGCCTGAGAGGTGTCTCCTGCGGGCCGTTACCCGTGGATGTACTGGTCGGCCCAGGCGCTGATGATGTGGGCGGCTCGCTGTGCTTGTCCTCGGGCGGTCAGGAGATGGTCTGCTCCTTCGAGTGAGACGAAGCTTCGCGGGTGTCGTGCCTCGCGGAAGATCTCTCCGGCGTTGTCGATGTGGACGGTGTTGTCGGTCGGCGAATGCAGGACGAGCAGGGGCAGGTCCAACTCGCCGATCCGGTCCCGCAGATGAGCACGGCGGACGTCTTCGACGAAGGCGCGCTTGAGGACCAGGGTCCTCCCGCCGACGAACCACTCGTGTGACCCCTCACTGAGCACGCGATCCACGACCGCGTCGTACTGTCGCTCGACGTGGCTGGGATCGACCGGCGCCCCGATCGTGGCGACCGCGCGGACGCCGGTTGCCTCGGCCGCCGCGGCGAGGACGGCGGCGCCTCCCCACGAGTGCCCCACCAGCAGGTCTGCCGGAGTCCCTCGCTCCGCCATCATGGCTGCCGCACGGATCGTGTCCTGGACCTTGACGGTGAAGGAACCGTCCCCCCAGTCGCCGTCGGAGTCCCCGATCCCGAGGTTGTCGAAGCGCAGCATGCCGATCCCCTCGCGGGCCAGCTGCTTGCTGACCCGCGAGGCGGCCGGCGAGCCCTTGCCGAGGGTGAATCCGTGCACGAAGATCCCCCAGCCGCGGATCTCGCCGTCCGGCAGGTCGATCGCTCCGGCCAGTTCGGGGCCGACGACGCTCGGGAATCTCACTTTTTCGCTCATGTTGTGATCACCTAGGCAGGGGCTGTTCGTGGAGCAGGGAAGACAAGGGTGCCACCGGCCGGCGCCACGCGCGCGCTCCGGGCAGGGGAGCGGCGAGCGCGGTGCCTGCCGTGATCGGCGCGTCAGGCGGTCGGCCTCTGGTCGGAGGACTGCCCGGTGGTGAGCAGCGCGGTGATCTCCTCGGCGAGGTGCGGGCCGAGTTCGCCCCAGCCGTCCTTGTAGCCGTAGACGCCGGCCAGGGTGCGGGCCTCGTAGTCGCCGTTCATGATCTCGATGTCCGTGGCCGTGATGAGCGCCGGGTGGGCGACACCGACGGCCGCCGAGACCTTCATCAGCTCCTTGCGGAGGGTCCGCAGGTAGACAGCGGCCCGGGTGGCCTTCGAGGCCGGGTCGAGGCCGCGGGCCAGCCACGGGCTCTGGGTGGCGATGCCGGTCGGGCACTTGTCGGTGTGGCACTTCTGCGCCTGGATGCAGCCGATCGACAGCATCGCCTCACGGGCCACGTTGATCATGTCGGCACCCAGAGCGAAGGCGACTGCGGCGTTCTCGGGCAGGCCGAGCTTGCCGGAGGCGATGAAGGTCAGGTCGTCGGTCAGCCCCTGCTCGGCGAAGGCGCCGTAGACCCGGGAGAAGCCCATCCGGAAGGGCAGCGACACCGAGTCGGAGAAGGTGAGCGGCGCCGCCCCGGTGCCGCCCTCGCCGCCGTCGATGGTCACGAAGTCGACACCACGGTCACCACGCGCCATCAGAGTGGCCAGCTCCTGCCAGAACTCCATCTCGCCCACCGCGCTCTTGATCCCGACCGGCAGGCCGGTCTCGGTGGCGAGCAGTTCGACGAAGTCGAGCATCGAGTCGACGTCGCCGAACGCGGTGTGCCGCGACGGGGAAGCGCAGTCCTCGCCGCGCGGGATGCCGCGGATCTGGGCGATTTCCGGTGTCACCTTCGAGCCCGGCAGCATGCCGCCCAGCCCGGGCTTGGCGCCCTGGGAGAGCTTGATCTCTATCGCCTTGACCGGGGCGCCGGCGACCACGTCCTTGAGCTTGTCGATGTTGAAGCTGCCGTCCTCGTTGCGGCAGCCGAAGTAGGACGTACCGATTTGCAGGACGAGATCGCCGCCGTTGCGGTGGTACGGCGAGAGACCGCCCTCGCCCGTGTTGTGCAGGGTGCCCGCCAGCGCCGCCCCCTTGTTGAGCGCCGTGATCGCCGCGCCGGAGAGCGATCCGAAGCTCATCGCCGAGATGTTCACCACGCTCGCCGGCCGGAACGCCTTGGCGCGCCCGCGCGGCCCGCCCAGCACCTTGGCTGACGGCAGCAGGGCCTGCGGGTCGTGCAGGTCGGGCAACGTGCCGGCGAACGTGCGCTGCTTCAGGTAGGCGTGCCCCTGCGTGTGCTCGACGTCGTTGTCGGTTCCGAACCCGAAGTAGTTGTTCTCCCCCTTCGCCGACGCGTAGATCCAGGTGCGCTGGTCACGGCTGAAGGGGCGCTCCTCGTCGTTGGAGGTCACTATGTACTGCCGCAGCTCCGGCCCGATCGTCTCCAACAGGTACCGGGCGTGCCCGAGCACAGGGAAGTTCCGGAGCAATGCGTGCTTCTTCTGGACAAGGTCACGAGCGGCCACCAGTGCCAATGCTGTTGCGGTGGCCGTGGCGATGCTCCGGGCGCGCATGAACGTTCCTCTCCTCGATGCTCGACTCCATTGCCATGCGGTGGAGTCGTCGTGCCGGACGTTGGGCGGCGGGCACGACTCAGCGGGCGTCAGCGTTCGTCGGAGAACGCCAAGTGATAGTAGGGGCTCGCCCGGTGAGAGGGGCGCGGGTGGGGTGGTCTTCCCGGTGGTGGGTGCTCCAGGCGCGTCGGAACAGGCTATGCACGGTGACGCTGGTGTAACACGGCGTGATGTCTGAGGACCGACCGAGCCGACCGAGCCGACCGAGCGGGGCGATCCGGGCGAGGCAAGGGCTGCCGAACGCCGTGGTGTCTGCCCGGCATCTGCCGGACAGGCACTCCTCGGACGGCGCCCGGATAACGGGGCTTTACCAGGTTCGTTGCACGCACTGGGCCAGTGGCACAGCTTGACGTGTGTCATGGTCAGGCCATGCATGACGCATGGTGTGCGTGAGTGCGCAGGCGGCTTCTGCCGTTACGGCGGTGGGGCTGCCCGCGGGAGGTGGCTGCTCCACCGCAGCCGGGCGGGTCTTTACTTGTGGGCGCTGATCACACCGCCGGCGCTGAGCACGATGTACCCGCCGTTGGCTTCGACCCCCACGTCGTGCCCCTTCGCCTCCAGCGTGGCGGCCACGCCCTCGAAGCCGATGATCTGCGCGCGGTACCGCAGCTCGCCGACCTTCGTGACCTTGGCCGTCCAGCCCCCCGCGAGCTGGAAAGTGCCCGGTCCCTGGTGCTCGCCGCCCATCCAGGAGTGGACCTCGCCGCCCATCGTGAGCACGACGTACATGCCGTTGGCATCGAGCCCGGCGTCGGCGTCCTGCCCCGTCGTCTCCATCGTGGCCACGACCGAACCGTGGCTGACGATCTCGGCGCGGTAGCGCTGGGAGCCGAGGTCGTAAACCTTGGCCGTGCTGCCGTCCACCAGGGTCTGGGTGCGGACCGGGGATCCCGTCTTGGCCCCGACGGACTGCGTGCCGCCCGACTGCTTGCCCGCAGCGACCGACTTGGTGCCGATGTGGGCAGCGGGGCTCACCTTGCCATCAGAGCTCTGAAGTCCGGACCAGCCCGAGGCGGTGGACTGGGCGGCGGCAGAGTTCGCGCTCGGGTGGCCCGCGGACTTCGTGTCGGCGGCGTCCGAGCCGGAGCAGGCGGTCAGGGTGAGGCCGGCGGCTGCGGTCACGGCCGCGGCGGCAATGCGCAGGGTGCGGCGACGGGCGGTGCGGGCAGTGGTGCTGGCGCTCATGTCAGGTCCCCCCGGGGGCGGTCGGTCGTTGTCTCCTCGGTACGTCACCCACTCTGGTCCGGGCCCCAATCGAGAAGCTGCCGCTCCGCTAACAACCGGCTAACACGGGTGTGAGTAGGGGAAGATGGCACCCGACCCATCGGACACGTCCTAGCTCGGTACCCGGGATCCGCCATGATCGCCCGGCGAGTATGGCGCCGCTCCATCGAGTCACTATGACGTTTGGCTGAGACGACCTGCCGGAGATGGGCGGCGTAGAGGTCTGCGTCCCGCTGCTGGGCGCAGCGCGAACGCCTCCCCCCCCGTAAGGATGGTTAGAACAGATCGCGGTACTGGTTGAAGCCAGAGCCGACCTTCACCCGGGACGTGAATGGCGACGACGCCTTGCCCGTGCCCTTGTACAGCCACAGGTTGCCCTTGGGATCGCGGGCGAGGAGGTCGCTGTGGCCGTCGCCGTCGACGTCACCCATGGCCACCAGCTTGTTGAACTGGTTCCAGCCCGGACCCACCTTCACGCGGGACGCGAACGGCTTCCGCAGATCGCCCGTGCCCTTGTACAGCCAGAGGACGCCCTGCTTGTCGCGGGCGACGATGTCCGGCTTGCCGTCGCCGGTCAGGTCGCCCTGACCGGCGATCTGGGTGAACTGGCTCCAGCCGGGGCCGACCTTGACGCGCGGTGCCAGCGAGCCGCCCGCCTTGGTCTGAAAGCGCCACAGGACGCCCCGCTTGTCGCGGGCCAGCAGGTCGGGGTGCCTGGCGCCGCCCAGGGTGCCGGGGGAGAAGGCGACGTTGTACTGACCCCAGCCGGTGGCCACCTTCTTGAGGCGCCCGTTGCGCCAGAGATTCAGCGCACCGTCGTCCATGACGTGGTACGCACCGTCCTGGTAGCCGGTCAGATCGGGGTCGATCGACACCCCGTACCGGAAGTGCGGCCAGACGTAGGCGCCCGACCGGTCGTCGAAGCCGCCCTTGCCGTCGGGCATGTAGACGTACATCTGGCCCGACGGCAGGATCCCGGAGAGGAGGAAGAACGGCGCGGCCGGGGTGGGCTTGTGCTGCCCGGCCGCTGCGGCGCTCCGGGCGACGTTCTTCGCCGGACCGGCCGTCGCAGGAGCGTCGGCCAGAGCGGTGCCGGCGGTGGCACCGACCAGGACGACGGAGAGCGCCGAGGTGACGAGACGCGGCAGGGCGCGTGCACGCCGGTAAGACTGGGTCACGTATGACTCCATGAGGTATGCGGAATCAGGCAGTGCGCTCCGCGTAAGTGTGGGGAGCGCCCGCCTCATTGTCCGGATCTTTGCACGTCTGTCCCAGTGGTTTATGCGGTGGGGTGGGGAATGCTGAATTCCGCCCGGGGGGCAACGCGGACGGGCGGCAACCCCGTTGGGGATAGCCGCCCTTGGTGATGTCGACGTGGGCCGAGCCCTCGGTGCGTTGCAGTACCTCGGACAGCAGGAGGGGTTGGGGCTTCGGGGCGTTGTTCTCCGTGCGCTTCGGGCGGTTCGCCGCGAACGGTGCAGACTCCGGCCGAAGGGCGCCTGCCGGGCATCTGCCCCGGTCAGGCGCCCTTTCTTCGCGTCTAGAAGAACCCCAGCTTCTTAGCCGAGTAGCTCACCAGCAGATTCTTCGTCTGCTGGTAATGATCCAGCATCATCTTGTGGGTCTCCCTGCCGATGCCCGACTGCTTGTAGCCGCCGAAGGCCGCGTGGGCCGGGTAGGCGTGGTAGCAGTTGGTCCAGACGCGGCCGGCCTGGATGGCGCGGCCGGCGCGGTAGGCGGTGGAGCCGTCCCTGGTCCAGACGCCTGCGCCCAGGCCGTAGAGGGTGTCGTTGGCGATGCCGATCGCGTCGTCGAAGTCGCTGAAGGGGGCGACGGCCACCACCGGGCCGAAGATCTCCTCCTGGAAGACCCGCATGTCGTTGTTGCCCTCGAAGATGGTGGGGCGGACGTAGTAGCCGCCTTCCAGTTCGCCGCCGAGTTCGGCGCGGGTGCCGCCGGTCAGGATGCGGGCGCCCTCCTTCTGGCCGATGTCCAGGTAGGAGAGGATCTTTTCCAGCTGGTCGTTGGAGGCCTGGGCGCCGATCATGGTGTCGGTGTCGAGAGGGTGGCCCTGGACGATCTTCTCCGTACGGGCCACGCCGGCTTCCAGGAAGTCCTGGTAGTGGCCGCGCTGGATCAGGGCCCTGGACGGGCAGGTGCACACCTCGCCCTGGTTGAGGGCGAACATGGTGAAGCCTTCCAGCGCCTTGTCGTGGAAGTCGTCCGCGGCGGAGGAGACGTCGTCGAAGAAGATGTTGGGGCTCTTGCCGCCCAGTTCGAGTGTCACCGGCCGCAGGTGCTCGGACGCGTACTGCATGATCAGACGGCCGGTGGTGGTCTCACCGGTGAAGGCGACCTTGGCGACCCGGGGGCTGGAGGCCAGTGGTTTGCCGGCCTCGGCGCCGAAACCGTTGACGATGTTGACCACGCCGGGCGGCAGCAGATCCGCGATCAGGCTCATCCAGAAATGCACCGAGGCGGGGGTCTGTTCGGCCGGTTTGAGGACCACCGCGTTGCCCGCGGCCAGGGCCGGGGCGAGCTTCCAGGTCGCCATGAGGATGGGGAAGTTCCAGGGGATGATCTGGGCGACCACCCCGAGCGGCTCGTGGAAGTGGTACGCGACGGTGTCCTCGTCGATCTCCGACAGTGAGCCCTCCTGGGCGCGGATGGCGCCCGCGAAGTAGCGGAAGTGGTCGATGGCGAGCGGGATGTCGGCCGCCAGGGACTCCCGTACGGGCTTGCCGTTCTCCCAGCTCTCCGCGACCGCCAGGGCCTCCAGATGCTGTTCCATCCGGTCGGCGATCTTGTTCAGGACGGCGGCGCGTTCGGCGGCGGCGGTGCGGGCCCAGCCGGGGGCGGCCGCGTGTGCCGCGTCCAGGGCGCGCTCGACGTCCTCGGCGGTGCCGCGGGCGACCTCGGTGAACGGTGCTCCGTTGACCGGCGTCGGGTTCTCGAAGTACCGGCCCAGGGCGGGCGCCACGTACTCGCCGCCGATCCAGTGGTCGTAGCGGGGCAGATAGCTCATCACGGCATCGGCGGAACCCGGGCTGGCGTAACGGGCCATGGTGCGGCCTCCCAATCGCTCTCGGCGCGGTGCCCGGCACTCCCTGTGACGGGCGTTGCGCGCAGGCTAGAACCGGGGAGGTTGCGTGAACGTTGCGACGCGCGCGGCGGCCGGTGCACCCACAGCGCCACCACCGGTCAGGCCGTACGCCGCGCGCAGCCGGTGCGCGGTGGCCAGCGGTGCGCTGCGGGCCGGGGAGCGTTCCGGCAGGGCGTCGACCAGGGCTTCCCAGATCTCCAGGTCGTCCTCGCCCCAGGGGGTGCGCGACCACTCGCGCAGCAGGCCGGGATCACGGGCGCCGAGCAGCGCGGACCGCATCCGGTCCGCCAGCGCGCCGCGCAGCCGCTGGACGCCGGGCGCCTCCGACGACGGCAGCAGCGGGCCGCGATAGGCGTTCAGCGCGGAGCGCACCTCGCCGGCGGCCAGCGCCTCCTCGACCGCGTCCAGATCGGTCTCGACGGGCCTGCTCAGCCGGTACGGACGGGAGTGCAGCAGGGTGCCGGCCAGCTGCCGCAGCCGGGACAGTTCGGCCCGCAGCGTCACCGGGCGCCGCTCGCGCTCGCCGTACAGCAGTACCGAGAGCTGATCGCCCGTCAGGCCCTCGGGGTGCCGGGCCAGCAGCGTGATGATCTCGCTGTGCCGGCGGCCCAGCCGGAGCCGCTCCCCGTCCATGACCAGCAGCGCCTCGTCCCGGCCGAGGGCGGAGAGGCAGACCCCCAACTCCGGTACGTCCGACGTGAGATGGGCTTCCGCGGCGCGGGCGGTGGCCTGCACCAGCGCCAGGCTGTGCGGACTGGCCACATGGTCCCCGCCGGTGAGGTCCACCGCGCCCAGCAGCCGGCCGGTCCGTGGATCGTGCAGCGGGGCGGCGGCACAGCTCCAGCGCTGCACCTGCCGGTTGTAGTGCTCGGCGGCGAAGATCTGTACGGCGTGATCGGCGGCGAGGGCGGTGCCCGGGGCATTGGTGCCGGCGTGCCGCTCGTCCCAGCGGGCGCCGACGACGAAGTTCATCCGCTCGGCACTGCGCCGCACCCCTGGGTGCCCCTCCACCCACAGCAGCCGTCCCTGCGGATCGCAGACGGCCAGCAGATGCGCGCCGTCCTGCGCGAAGCTGCCCAGCAGTTCCCGGAAGACCGGCATCGCGCGGGCCAGCGGATGGCCGTCCCGGTAGGCGTGCAGCGCGGCTTCGTCCAGCTCGATGGGTGCGGCGCCGTCGGCTGCCGCGTGCGCGTCGGCGGAACGGCGCCAGGAGTCGGCGACCACCTGGCGGACCGGCGGCGCGACCGTCCCGTCGGCCAGGAAGGCCGCATGGGCCCTGCGCACCGTGCGGGTGCGCTCCACCGGATCGGCTCCGGCCTCCATCGCCAGCCAAGGGTTGACCACGTGACACCTCTTCGATGCGGCTCCTGCCTCCGTACGGCCGATGGTGCTCGTAGCGGGCGGGACCGTAAACCCCGCGGGGCGCGCCGGGTGCCCGCGAGGGGCGCGCATCGAGCGATCGTGCGCCGTGCCGGCAGTCCGCGGGGGCAGCCGGCGGCGCCGGACGACGAACGGGCGGAAGGCCGCTGCCTCCCGCCCGACTCCGCGCCGGCTACCGCTACTTGATCGCCTTGATCAGCTCACCATTGGTGGTGTCGCCGCTCAGCTCCCAGAAGAACGTGCCGCCCAGCCCCTGGGCGTCCTTGAAGGCCATCTTCGTGCCGATGGTCTCCGGGGTGTCATAGCTCCACCACTGGTCGCCGCACTTGGCGTAGGCGGTGCCGCCCACCTTGCCGGTGGCCGGGCAGCGGCTCTTGAGGACCTTGTAGTCGTCGATGCCCGCCTCGTATCTGCCCGGTGCCGCGCCGGTCGCCGTACCTCCCGGGGCGTCCTGGGTGACGCCGGACCAGCCGCGGCCGTAGAAGCCGATGCCCAGTAGCAGCTTGCTCGCCGGCACGCCCAGGCCCTTGAGCTTGGCGAGGGTGTCGGTGCTGTTGAAGCCGGCCTTGGGGATGCCGCTGTACGACGTCAGTGGGGAGTGCGGAGCCGTCGGGCCCTTGGCGTCCCAGGCGCCGAAGTAGTCGTAGGTCATGGGGTTGTACCAGTCGACGTACTGGGCCGCGCCCGCGTAGTCGGCGGCGTCGATCTTGCCGCCGGCCGAGGCGTCCGCGGTGATCGCGGCGGTCACCAGATTGCTCCCGCCGAACTTCGACCGCAGCGCCCGCATCACCTTGGTGAAGGCGTCCCGGCCGCTGGTGTCGCAGGTCAGACCGCAGGCGTTGGGGTACTCCCAGTCGATGTCGATGCCGTCGAAGACATCGGCCCAGCGCTTGTCCTCGACCAGGTCGTAGCAGGACTGCGCGAAGGCCGCCGGGTTCTTCGCGGCCTCGCCGAAGCCGCCCGACCAGGTCCAGCCGCCGAACGACCAGATCACCTTGAGGTTCGGGTGCAGCTTCTTGAGCTTTCTGAGCTGGTTGAAGTTGCCGCGCAGCGCGCCGTTGTCCCAGGTGTCCGCCTTGCCGTCGACGCTCTGGTCGGCGGTGTAGGCCTTGTCGTAGTCGGCGTAGGAGTCGCCGATGGCGCACCTGCCGCCCTGGACGTTGCCGAAGGCGTAGTTGATGTGCGTCAGCTTGGCCGCCGAGCCCGATGTCTCGATGTTCTTGACGTGGTAATTGCGGTCGTAGACACCCCAGTTGGTGAAGTATCCGACGACCTTGCCACCTGCCGCGGCGGGTGCCGCCGGGGCGGTGTCACGCGGTGCGGTGGGGGCGTTCGCGGGGCTGGCGGCGGCCGGTCCGGCGAGCAGGGTGCCGGCCAGCGCCGCCATACACAGCGCGGTCATGGCGGCGATCACTCTGCGCGGGGCGCGCAGCCGGTGCGGTAGGGGCATGTCGTCTCCTCGGAGGGGGGTAGGGGTGTCCGCGCTCCCCAACGGCCCGCGCTCCAGACGGACGGCGGGGCTCTGCGGACACTCCCTGGGGGGGGGAGCCTGACCTGCGTTCCGAATTGGCATGAACGCGTTGAACGTTGAAGGTGAAGGTAGAAGGACTAGACCAGTGAGTCAATGGTTCGGACCAATTTCCCGTCCGGTCGCTACCGAGGCCGGATCCCCTTGGCCAGTAATGATCAACCCGTGACGCGGAGCCTCCGATCGGGCATACTCCTAGCGCCACAGTCGCAGGTCATCGCCTTCCGAGACCCGGAACGCGATCATCGGCCTGGCACTACGGAAACCGGCGCCGCCGCCCACCCCGCGCGTGTCGCCGCAGCGCCCGACAGGGAGGAGAGCGCCGCCATGACCGAGTACGGCCCCCGGCCGGTGGACCGCAGGCTGCCCACCGAAGAAGCCCGTGACCTGATGACGCTCGTACGCGAGCTCGCCGACCGCGAGATCCGGCCAACGGCCGCCGAGGAGGAGGACGCCGGCCACTTCCCGCGCGCGACCTTCACCCTGCTGTCGGAATCCGGTCTGCTGTCGCTGCCCTACGACGAGGAATTCGGCGGTGGCGGCCAGCCGTACGAGGTGTACCTCCAGGTGCTGGAGGAGCTCGCCGCGGCCCGGCTCACCGTCGGCCTCGGCGTCAGCGTGCACACCCTCGCCTGTCATGCACTCGCCGGATTCGGCAGCAAGGAGCAGCGCGCCGAACGCCTCCCGGACATGCTCGGCGGCGGACTCCTCGGCGCGTACTGCCTCTCCGAGCCCTCCTCGGGCTCCGACGCCGCCTCCCTGACCACCCGGGCCACCCGCGAGGATGGGGGCACCTCCCGCGCGAGCGAAGCCGAGCGTGGGGGAACCTGGACGCTGGAGGGCACCAAGGCCTGGACCACCCATGGCGGCGTGGCCGATTTCTATACCGTGCTGGCCCGCACCGGCGGCAGCGGCGCCCATGGCATCACCGCCTTCCTCGTGCCCGGCGACGCCGAGGGCCTGAGCGCCGCGGCACCCGAGCGCAAGATGGGCATGAAGGGCTCCCCGACCGCCCAGCTGCACTTCGACGCCGTCCGGGTCCCCGACTCCCGCCGCATCGGGGAGGAGGGCCAGGGCTTCGCCATCGCCCTGTCCGCCCTGGACTCCGGGCGCCTGGGCATCGCGGCCTGCGCGGTCGGCGTCGCCCAGGCGGCGCTGGACGAGGCGCTCGCGTACACCGCCGAACGTCAGCAATTCGGCCGCCCGATCGCCGACTTCCAGGGTCTGCGCTTCATGCTCGCCGACATGGCGACGCAGATCGAGGCGGGCCGCGCCCTCTACCTCACCGCCGCCCGGCTGCGCGACGCCGGTCTGCCGTTCTCCAAGGAGGCGGCGATGGCCAAGCTGTTCTGCACCGACACCGCGATGCGGGTGACCACCGACGCCGTCCAGCTCCTCGGCGGCTACGGCTACACCCTCGACTTCCCGGCCGAGCGCTATATGCGCGAGGCCAAGGTGCTGCAGATCGTCGAGGGCACCAACCAGATCCAGCGGATGGTCATCGCCCGGCATCTCGCCGGCCCCGAGAAGCGCTGAGCGGGACGGGGTGGGCGCGGACGTTCCCGCCCACCCCTCGGTTCCCGCCCGCCCGCCCCGCGGTTCCCTCCCGACCGGGTCCCGGTGTCAGCCCACCAGTCCCTTGAGCCCGGTCGCCGTCCCGATCGCCACCACCAGCGCGCCGGACGTACGGGCCTGCGCACGTGCCACGGTGACCCCCACGGCGGACGACGGTTCCAGGAGCAGGCCCTCGGCCGCCAGCCGCCGGTGCTCGGCCGAGATCGCCTCCTCGTCCACCGCGACCGCCGTGCCTCCGCTGCGCCACAGCGCGTCCAGCCCCTGCCAGCACGGCCGCTCCTCACCGAGGGAGAACGCCACCGTCGGCCCGGCCGCCACCCGGGTCCGCTCCTGGTCCGCACGGTCCGGGTGGCGCAGCGCGGCGGTGAACGGCGCCGCGGCGGCCGGTTCCGCGGCCACCAGCCGGGGCTCCCGGGCGATCAGCCCGGCGGCCGCCAACTCCCGGAAGCCGCGGCCGATTCCGGCCAGCAGGTCCGCCCGGCTGGTGGGCACCACCACCGTGTCGAGCCGCCGCCCGGCGAGGTCCCGCGCCAGCTCGTAAGCCACCGACTTGTACCCCTCGTTGGCATGGGGATTCCCGCCCGGTGAGGGGGCGGAGTAGCTGGTCAGCGGGTACCACCCGGGCTCCTGGACGGCCCGCGCCATGGCCGCGTTCCGGTCCGCGGTGGTGCCCGGGTGGACCACCCGCTCGGCGCCCAGCGCATCGATCTGGGCCCGCAGTCCCGCCGGTACCGCCTCGTTGGTGAACACCACGCAGCGCAGCCCGGCCCGCGCCGCGTACGCCGCGGCCGCCGCCCCCGCGTTGCCGGAGGACGCGGCGACGACGGTGTCCGCACCGGCCGCCACCGCCGCGGCCACCCCGACAGCCATCGCCCGGTCCTTGTGCGAACCGGTCGGGTTCCCGCCCTCGTATTTCAGCCACACCTCACCGGCGGGCCCGCCCGCGCCGTCCCGGTCCGGGTCGTTCCGCAGCCGGAGGAGCGGGGTGTTGCCCTCGCCCAGCGTGACCGGCGGTCCGGACACCGGCAGGGCCGTCGGCAGCCCCCACGGCCCGCCGGAATACCCGGCGAGGTCCACGCCGCCCAGGTCCGCGAGCGGCGGCATCGTATTGACGCCGATGCCCTCCGCGGCGCAGGTCCGGCAGCCGTCGAAACCCTCCGCGGGACGGGCGCAGCGCAGACAGTGCAGAGAGCGTGAGGTCACCATGGCTCCAGGGAATCAGCGGCGCGTGGACCAGGAGACGGTAACAGGCGAAGTGCCATGACGCCCCGTACTTAACCTTCCGGGTCTGGTCGTCCGCCCATAGCTGACGTACCGTCAATTCCCGTTCGTGGGCGTCGTGCCGGGGTGACGCCCGGCCGCCCGCGCGCCCAGGAGGAGACCGTGCCCGACCGCCCGATCGCGCTCGACGAGTACCCGATCCATCAGGTCCCGCTGTCCCTGCGGCATGTCGCCACCAGTGACCGCAACGCCTACGACCGGTGCATCTTCCATGTCATGGACCACGCCGGCCGCGCCCTGCTGATCGCCGGTCTCGGCGTCTACCCCAACACCGGGGTCATCGACGCCTATGCCACCCTCCGCCTCGGCGACCGGCTGTATGCCGTACGGGCCTCCGACGCGCTCACCGACGACCGCCTCGCGCTCACCGTCGGCCCGCTCACCGTCACCGTCGAGGAACCGCTCACCCGCCTGCGGCTGACCTGCGCCGCGGACCCCGGTGACCCGGACGGCCTGGCCTACGACCTGACCTGGAACGCGGTGTGTCCCGCCACCTGGGAGCCGCACCACACCCAGTACCGCGGCGACCGGCTGATGCTGGAAGGCCGCCGCTTCGTCCAGGCGGGCACCTGTACCGGCAGCATCCGCGTCGCCGGCCAGGAGCTCGCCGTCACGGCGGGGGAGTGGACCGGTACCCGCGACCGCAGCTGGGGCGTCCGCCCGATACCCGGCGAGGACGGCGGACGGGCCGCGGAGGAGCTGCGGCCCGAGGGCTTCCACTGGGTCTGGTGCCCGGTGCGCTTCGACGACCGCTTCGTGATGGTCATCGTCCAGGAGGACGCCGACGGCCATCGCACCCTGAATGAGGCCCTGATGGTCCACGGCGACGGCCGCGAGGTCCAACTCGGCTGGCCGCACACGGACATCGGCTACCGCCCCGGTACCCGCCACCCCGAACGCGCCGTCCTCCACCTCACCGGCCCCGGCCGCAAGCCCCTGGAACTCACCGCCGAGATCCTCACCTCCTCACCCCTCGCCCTCGGCGCCGGTTACCCTCCGGCCGACGACTGGCAGCACGGCACCTGGCGCGGCCGCGGCTGGACCGACCGCCGCAGCTACGACCTCACCGACCCGGCGGCCCACCCGCTCGCCGCCTACGGAGTCACCGACCACGCCGCCCGCTTCACCCTCGACGGCCGGACCGGCTACGGCATCTTCGAGCACGGCAGCTTCGGCCGGCACGATCCCAGCGGCTTCACCGGCTATGACTCCGTCGCGCGGGAGGCCGGCCGATGACGGCGCAGCCGCCGCCCGCCGCCACCCCCGGCGGAAAGGGGCCCGGGGGAGTGCCCGCCGGGCGGCGCCCCCGCACCACCACCCGCGACCCCGAAGCCCTCACCCGCCGGCTCACCGCCTGGCTCGGTACCCGGCTGCCCGGCGCCCGCGCCGTCGCCGCGACCGTCCCGGACTCCAACGGGATGTCCAGCGAGACGCTGCTCTTCGACATCGAGCACCCCGAGCCGCCGTCCCCCACGCCCCCGGCCGGGCCGGAGCGGAGCGCGGCTCCCGTCTCCTGCGCACTGCGGCTCGCCGCCGACCCCGCCGCGTACACCGTCTTCCCCCGGTACGACATGGCCCGGCAGTACCGCACCATGCGCCTGGTCGCCACGCACACCGACCTCCCGGTGCCCCGCACCCTCTGGCTGGAGGAGGATCCGGCACACCTCGGCGCGCCGTTCTTCGTCATGGCCCGCGCCGACGGCCGCGTCCCGCCGGACGTCATGCCCTATACGTACGAGGGGAATTGGCTGCACGACGCCACCGATGCCCAGCGCGACCAGTTGGAAGCCGCCAGTGTCTCGGTGCTCGCCCGGCTGCACGACCAGGTCCCGCCCGCGGCGGCCGACTTCCTCGCCACGCCCGGCACCGGGAGCGCGCTGCACCGGCACGTCGAGGCCCAACGGGACTACTACACCTGGGTCGTTGACGGCCGTCCGCGCTCACCGCTCATCGAGCGGGGCTTCGCCCGGCTGACCGACCACTGGCCGTCGGACCCCGGTGAGACCGTGCTGAGCTGGGGCGACGCCCGGATCGGCAATATCGTCTACGACGGCTTCGAGCCGGCCGCCGTCCTCGACTGGGAGATGGCCGCTCTCGGGCCCCGCGAACTCGACCTGGGGTGGATGGTCTATCTCCATCGCTTCTTCCAGGATCTCGCCGAGGCCGGCGGTCAACGGGGACTGCCCGGCCTGCTGACCCGCGACCGAGTCGAGAGCCGCTATGCCGCACTCACCGGACACCCGCCCCGCGATATGGACTTCCACACCCTCTACGCGGCCCTGCGGCACGCCATCGTCATGCTGCGAGTGGCCTACCGGCAGGTCCACTTCGGTGAGATGCCGGTTCCGGCCGACGCCGATGCGCTGATCCTCCACCGGGAGACGCTGGAGGCAATGATCGAGGGCCGCTACTGGTGAGCGCGGCCCCTCGTAAGGACTCGGAAACCTCTCAGGCGCCCGGACGCATCCCCGGCACCCGCACCGGACGGGTGCCGGGCCCGCCGAGGTGCGAGAACGGCTGACGGCGCCAGTCCAGGCTCTCCGGGAGCGTCAGCAGCATCGCCGCGTCCTGCTCCTGGGCGTCCAGGGTGTCCTCGGACTCCGGCGCCTCGGACGCCGCCCGGCCGGAGCCCTGGCACACCGTCAGCCCGAAGGGGTTCCACGGCGAGGCGCACAGCGCGTGCTCCGGCAGCGTGTCCTCGTCCGCCAGCAGCGCGATCGGCTGAAGGCAGTCGGGGCAGGTCACTCGGTAGATCTCATAGGTGTCGAAAGAGTCGTACGCACCGTCGTCGCCGGAGAGGCCGGAACTTTCGCCCTCCTGGGCGCCGGTGTTCGCGGCAGCTGAGTCCTGCTTAAGGCGTCGCATGATGTCCATCCCCCTCGGGTGGGCCGGTCGTACCGCTGACTTCCTGTGACGGGCGGTCCCGGCCACCAGCAGCAATTCCCTTCATGCCGCACGCATAATCGCCGGCACCCCACCGACACCGGATCACGCGTGTGGCATTGGTCACATGGCCCGGCGCAAGGGTGTCCACGATCCGGCGCGCGGTGCGCACACGCGCCCGCGCGCAGTAGGTTGAGTGCGTGGAGGAGTTGGACCGACAAATCGTGGATCTGCTCGTCAAGGACGGGCGGATGAGCTACACCGACCTGGGCAAGGCCACCGGCCTGTCCACTTCGGCGGTGCATCAGCGGGTGCGCCGCCTGGAGCAGCGCGGTGTCATCCGGGGCTATGCCGCCATCGTGGACCCCGAAGCGGTGGGCCTGCCGCTCACCGCCTTCATCTCGGTCAAACCCTTCGACCCCAGCGCGCCGGACGACATCGCCGACCGCCTGGCCGAGGTCCCCGAGCTGGAGGCCTGCCACAGCGTCGCGGGCGACGAGAACTACATCCTCAAGGTGCGGGTCGCCACTCCTTTGGAGCTGGAGCATCTGCTCACCCGTATAAGGACCCTCGCCGGCGTCTCGACCCGCACCACGGTCGTGCTCTCCACGCCCTACGAGGCCCGCCCGCCGCGCATCTGACCGGTGATCGCCCCCCTGCGCGCGGTCCGTCCGCGCACAGGGGCCAGACTGTCCGGTATGAGCGAGCACATCCCCGATCCGGTCCGACCGCACTCCAACGGCCCGGCACGCCCCCGTACGGTCCTGCTGCGCGGCGGTGAGGTGCACAGCCCCGCGGACCCCTTCGCCACCGCCATGGTCGTCGAGGGTGACCGGATCGCCTGGGTCGGCGAGGAGGGCGCGGCCGACTCCTTCGCCGAAGGAGTGGACGAGGTCGTCCGGCTCGACGGCGCGCTCGTCACCCCGGCGTTCACGGACGCACATGTGCACACCACCGCGACCGGGCTCGCGCTCACCGGTCTCGATCTGTCCGGCGCCGGCACGCTGACCGACGCGCTGGCCCGTATCCGCGCGTATGCGTCCGCGCGGGAGGCGGACCGGATTCTGCTCGGCCACGGCTGGGACGCCAGCGCCTGGCCGGAGGGCCGCCCGCCGTCCCGCGCGGAACTGGACGCGGCCACCGGCGGCCGGCCGCTCTACCTCACCCGGGTGGATGTGCACTCCGCGGTCGTCACGACGGCGCTGCTCGATCTGGTCCCCGGCGTGCGTGAGCTGGCCGGATTCCGGGCCGACGCCCCGCTGACCGGTGACGCCCACCACGCGGTGCGGCAGGCCGCGTACGCCACCGTCACCCCCGCCCAGCGCGCCGAGGCCCAGGCAGCCGCGCTCGCCCGCGCCGCCTCGCTCGGCATCGGCAGCATCCACGAGTGCGCCGGCCCGGACATCTCCGGCGCGGACGACTTCACGGCGCTGCTCGCCCTCGCCCGGGAGGGCAACGGCCCGCGCGTCGTCGGCTACTGGGCCGAGCTGATCACGTCCGCAAAGGACGCGGAGCGGATCCGGGAGCTCGGAGCCATCGGCGCCGCGGGCGATCTTTTCGCCGACGGCTCGCTCGGCTCGCACACCGCCCACCTGCACGCCCCGTACGCGGACTCCGGCCACACCGGCGCCGGGCACCTCGACGCCGAGGCCGTCGCCGCCCATGTCGCCGTCTGCACCGAGGCCGGACTCCAGGCCGGCTTCCACGCCATCGGTGACGCGGCCCTGACCGGCGTCGTCGACGGTGTACGGGCCGCGGCCGAGCGCGTCGGCCTCGGCCGGATCCGGGCCGCCCGGCACCGCGTCGAGCATGCCGAAATGCTCACCGAGCGGACCATTGCGGGCTTCGCCGACCTGGCTCTGACCGCCTCCGTCCAGCCCGCCTTCGACGCGGCGTGGGGCGGCGCGGAGGGCATGTACGCCGCCCGGCTCGGCGTCGACCGGGCCCGCACCCTCAACCCGTACGCCGCGCTGCTCAAGGCCGGGGTCCCGCTCGCCCTCGGCTCCGACAGCCCGGTCACCCCGCTCGACCCATGGGGCACCGTGCGGGCCGCCGTCTTCCACCGCACCCGCGCCCATGGCATCTCCGCCCGCGCCGCGTTCACCGCCCACACCCGCGGCGGCTGGCGCGCCATCGGCCGGGACGACGCGGGCGTCCTGGTGCCCGGCGCGCCCGCCGACTACGCGGTCTGGCGCACCGGCGAACTGCTCGTCCAGGCCCCCGACGAGCGGGTGGAGCGCTGGTCCACCGACCCCCGCTCCGGGACCCCCGGCCTGCCCGATCTCACCCCCGGCAACGACCTCCCGGTGTGCCTGCGCACGGTCGTCGGCGGGCGGACGGTCTTCGGGCCGCCGAAAGAGTGACATCGCGCAGGCAGGTGCCACCACGGACCGTGCTTGCTGCTCCTTGGCCCACAGGCGGGCGCTCGCGGCTGACCTGGGGCGACGCGAAAACGACGCAGGCGGAGCACCTGTTGACAGCAGGCGGTCGGCGGCCGGTAGGTTCGGCCGAGTCCACCACAGGACGTCCGACCGGTAGATCTCCGCGCAGTCGTCGAACGCAGCTGGGCCATGGGGCGGTGCGCCACTGGGGCACACCGCCACTGGGAGCCAGGTCCAGGACCCGCGGCACGGGGCGACGGAAGGTTTCGGCCGGCCGGCGGGTGCGACCCGGGTGGGGCCCGGACGCTCAGTAGACAACGGCTCTCGGTCGACCCGCAGCCAGCGGGTCCCAGGTCGGCCCGAAGGGCGCCGGGCCCCTATCCGCACCGCACCGCGTCCCTGCGCCCTCCCGGATGGCCCTTCACCTTTTGTGCACCCCGCATCCGTAACCCCGGCCTCCCGATGTACGGTCAGCTCACCACCACGACCTGCAGGAAGGCTCGCGACCGTGCCATCGGGCTCCGACACCACCGAAGAAGCCGTCAGCGGCAGCACGCCCGACGGCCCGGTGCCCCCCGCCGGGACGGGCTCCCCGGCCGCCGCGCCCGTACGCCCCGGACGCGCCCGGCGGCTCGCCGCACTGGCCCGCCGTGAGGCGCCGCGCACCGGCCTCGCGGTCCTCGCCGGTCTCGTGCTCGGATTCGCCTTCCCGCCGTACGACCTGTGGCCGCTGTCCCTGGTGGCCGTCGCCGCACTGTCGCTGCTGACCCGCGGCCGGACCGCCCGCCAGGGCGCCTGGACGGGCTTCGCCTTCGGGCTGTCGTTCTTCCTGCTCCTGCTGAAGTGGCTCCATGTCATCGGCTGGGACGCGGTGGTGGGCCTCTCGATCGTCGAGGCGCTCTTCCTGGCACTGCTGGGCGCGGGGCTCGCCGTCACCTCCCGGCTGCCGGTCTGGCCGCTGTGGGCCGCCTGTCTGTGGGTCGCCGAGGAGTGGGCCCGCGACCGGCTGCCGCTCGGTGGCTTCCCGTGGGGCCGGCTGGCGTTCGCCAACACCGGTTCGCCGTTCACCCCGCTCGCGGCGCTCGGCGGCGCCCCGCTGGTGACCTTCGCCGTCGCGCTGGCCGGGGCGCTGCTCGCCGCCTGTGCCGCCACCCTCTGGGGGCTGCGCGGGAACGGGTCGCTGCGCCGGGCCGTGCCGGCCATCGAGGCGTTCGGGCTCGCCGCCGCGGTCGCCGCGGCCGGTGTGCTGGTGCCCGTGCCCACCAAGGCCGATGACACCGTTGACATCGCTGTCGTCCAGGGCAACGTCCAGTCACCCGGTATGGACTTCCTGGGCCGCCCCATGATGATCACGGACAACCACGCCACCGCCACCGAGAAGCTCGCCGCGGACGTCAAGGCCGGCCGGGTCAGGAAGCCGGACCTGGTCATCTGGCCGGAGAACTCCTCCGACCTCGATCCGTTCAAGTACCCGCAGGCGTACGACCGGATCGACGAGGCCGTGAAGGCCGTCAACGTGCCCGTCCTCGTGGGTGCCCTGGTGGATCACCCCACCAAGGAGGGCTATGTCTTCAACGAGGGCATCGTCTGGGATCCGAAGAAGGGGCCGGGCGCCTCCTACACCAAGCAGCACCCGGTGCCGTTCGGTGAGTACGTGCCGTTCAAGGAGCAGCTCAGCAAGATCATTACGCGCTTCCAGCGGGTGACCCGCAACTTCTACCCCGGTGACCACACCGGCCTGCTCAAGGTCGGCCCCGCCCGGCTCGGCGACGTCATCTGCTTCGAGGTCGCCTACGACCAGATCGTCCACGACACCGTCAACGCCGGCGCCCGCGCCCTGGTCATCCAGACCAACAACGCCACCTATGGCCGCACCGGCCAGCCCGAGCAGCAGCTGGCGATGTCCAAGCTGCGCGCCGTCGAACACGGCCGCGCCGTGGTCACCGCCGCCACCAGCGGAATCAGTGCGGTGGTCGCCCCCGACGGCACGATCACCCACCGGATCCCGGAGTTCACCCAGGGCGTGGTCTCCGCGCGGATTCCGCTGCGGGACGAAACGACGCTCGCCGACCGCGTCGGTGCCGCTCCGGAGTGGGCGCTCGCTATCGTGGGCCTTCTGTCCTGCGCCGCCGCGGCAGTCCTCGGCCGGCGTGGGCGTACGAAGGACGAGAAGGGGCAGCAGTGACAGACGGTCAGCGGAAGTACGGTCCGCTCGGCACCACGTTGGTGATCATCCCGACGTACAACGAGGCGGAGAACATCAAGCCGATCGTCTCGCGGGTGCGGTCCGCCGACCCCGAGGCACATGTCCTGGTCGCGGACGACAACAGCCCCGACGGCACCGGCAAGCTGGCCGATGAGCTGGCCGCCGGGGACGACCGGGTCCATGTCCTGCACCGCAAGGGCAAGGAAGGGCTCGGCGCCGCCTATCTCGCCGGCTTCCGGTGGGGCATCGACCACGGCTACGGCGTGCTGGTCGAGATGGACGCCGACGGTTCGCACCAGCCCGAGGAGCTGCCCCGGCTGCTCACCGCCCTCAAGGGTGCCGATCTCGTCCTCGGTTCGCGCTGGGTGCCCGGCGGCCGTACCGTCAACTGGCCCAAGTACCGCCAGCTGATCTCCCGCGGCGGCAGCACCTACTCCCGGTTGGCGCTGGATCTGCCGCTGCGCGACGTCACCGGAGGCTTCCGGGCCTTTCGCGCGGAGGCCCTCAAGGGGCTGGGCCTGGACGATGTCGCCTCCCAGGGCTACTGCTTCCAGGTCGATCTCGCCCGCCGCGCCGTGCAGGCCGGCTATCACGTCGTCGAGGTCCCGATCACCTTCGTCGAGCGCGAGTACGGCGACAGCAAGATGAGCCGGGACATCGTCGTGGAGGCGCTGTGGCGCGTCACGGCCTGGGGCGTCGGCTCACGGGTGGACAAGCTCCGCGGCCGCTGACACCCGGCTCGCCACCGCCCGGCCGACCGGAGTGGATCTTCCCGGTGACCCTTGGGAAAGGCGGCCGGACGGGCCAGGCACACTTGAGGCATGACGTTCGGAGCCACGCCCTCGCCGAGTCCCCGCCCGCCCCAGCGTTCGCGCGCCCGTAGGTTCGTCCCCTTGGGCATCGCCGCCTGGATGGTGCTGGAGATCTGGCTGCTGACCGTCGTCGCCGGTGCCACCAACGGTCTGACGGTGCTGCTCCTGCTGGTCGCCGGAGTGATCGTCGGCGGTTATGTGATCAAGCGGGCCGGCCGTCGTGCCTGGCGGAACCTCACCGAGAGCTTTCAGACCGCCGGCGATCCGGCCGCGGCCGGCAACTCCCCGTCCGGCAACGGCAGATCCGGCAACGACAAGCCGGGCAGCGGCAATACGCTCCCCATGGTCGGCGGGCTGCTGCTGATGCTGCCGGGGCTGGTGTCCGACGCCCTGGGGCTGCTCTGCCTCTTCCCGCCGACCGGGAAGCTGATGCAGCGCCGCGCCGAGAAGCTGCTGTCCCGGCGGACGGGCTACGCCCCGGGCTCGTTCGGTGATGCGTTCCAGCAGGCCCGGATGCACCGGCCGGACGGCAAGGTCGTCCAGGGCGAGGTCATCCGCGACGACGAGCCGCCGGCCCCGCGCCGCCAGGATCCGCCGCTGACCGGCTGACCGGCTGACCGCTGACCGCGCCGGCGGACCCACCGCGCGGACGGCAAAGGCCGGGGCCACTGCATGATGCAGTGGCCCCGGCCCTTGCGTGCTTGCCTGGCGCAGGTCCGATGTCAGGCGGACTTGCGGTTGCTGTCGCGCGGATGCACGGCGATGTTCATGGTGCCGGAGCGCAGGACGGCCAGCCTCTCGGCCAGCACCTCCTCCAGCTCCTCGCGGGTGCGCCGCTCCATGAGCATGTCCCAGTGCGTACGCGCGGGCTTACCCTTCTTCTCCTCGGGGCCGTCGCCATCCACCAGAAGAGAGGGTGCACCACATACCTTGCACTCCCACTCCGGCGGAATCTCGGCCTCAACCGAGAACGGCATCTCGAATCGATGTCCGTTCTGGCATGCGTACTCCACCGCCTGGCGCGGGGCCAGGTCGATGCCGCGGTCGGTCTCGTAGCTGGTCACCACGAGTCGCGTGCCGCGGAGAGCTCGCTCACTCATGAATCGTGCCTCCCGGGCTTGTCGCCCACAGGACAGGTGTCGCTGTCGTCGTCATCCGGTCAACGTCCGGTCGGCGGTGAAGATTCCCGAATCCGGGATATGAGCCCACCCGTCGCCCACCACCGCCCTTGACGGAGGCGCTGTGCGCCGCTGCCTACCTTCGTGCCGCCCCTTGTTGTACCCACCGGCGCCCGGTTTGTCACATCTGGCAGCAGATGTCACCCAGCGCCTTCCATGCTTGAGCGCGCAGTAACGGTCCGCCTGGTGAGCCAAAGGCGTACACTACCGCCCCGCACGCCCGGAGGCTAAATCCGGTCAGGTACCGGATTTCCGGCCGCCGCGATGGCCCGGCCCACCGGGACCCGCGCCAGCAGCACGAAACCGACCACGAAGAAGGCCACCAGGGACCCGATCGCGTCCCGGTAGCTCCCGGTGAGCTGATAGGCCACCCCGAACACCAGCGGTCCCAGCCGGCTCACACCCCGGTCGCTGATCTCGTACGCGGAGAAATACTCCGCCTCCTAGGCCAGGAGGAACGACAGGGTGAGGGGGTGGCGGCGCATCCCGCGCAGCGCCCACCACAGCCCCGCCGACGCCAGGCAGAGTCAGACGGCCCACGGGCGGCTCAGACCCAGCACCCCCGCTCGGTCAGCACCGTCCGCAGCGTCTCGATGTGATCGGTCATGATGCCATCCACGCCGAGATCCAACAGGGCGGTCATCCGATCCGCGTCATTGACCGTCCAGACGTGCACCTGCATGCCCAGCGCATGCGCGGCGCGCAGGAACAGCGGATCGACGACCGGGAGGCCGGACTGCCGCTCGGGGACCTGCACGCATACCGCGCTGCGGCGCACCGCCGCGCCCAGCAGCCGGTCGAGCGGCAGCACTCCGCGGCCGTACGAGCGCAGCCGCAGCCCGGCCACCCCACGGGTGCCGAGCGAGCTCGCCATCCGCCGGCCGGCCAGCCGCTGGGCCCGGGCCACCCGGGCCTCCGAGAACGAGCCGACGCACACCCGGTCCCAGGCGCCGGTGCGGCGGAGCAGGTCCAGCAGCGGTGGCAGCGCGGCCTCGGCCTTGAGGTCGACGTTCCAGCGCGCCTCGGGGAACTCCTCCAGCAGCTCCTCGAACAGCGGCAGCGGCTCCCGGCCGCCGACCCGGGCCCGGCGCACCGCCTGCCAGGGGAGCTCTCCGATCGCGCCGCGGGTGTCCGTGACGCGGTCGAGGGTCGCGTCATGGAAGGCGACGAGCCGGCCGTCCGATGTGGCGTGCACATCGGTCTCCAGGTAGCGGTAGCCGAGGCCGACCGCGCGCCGGAAGGCGGCCGCGGTGTTCTCCAGGCCCTCCGCGTCCCCGCCCCGGTGGGCGAAGGGCAGCGGTCCGGGGTGGTCGAGATAGGCGTGGCGGATGCGTATCGCTGAGGTCACTCCGGCAGTATGGCGCGCTCAGGTGAAGGCTCTCCGCGGGCCACCACCGGGGACGGCTTCACGGGCGCCCCCACCGCGAAGCGGCGGAGGAAGAACTGCGCCAGGGGGCCGATGGCCAGCGCGTAGACGACCGTGCCGACGCCGACGGACCCGCCGAGCGCGAAGCCCGCCGCCAGCACCGTCACCTCGATGCAGGTCCGCACCAGCCGCACCGGACGGCCGGTCCGCCGGTGCAGCCCGGTCATCAGTCCGTCGCGCGGCCCCGGCCCGAAGTCGGCGGAGATGTACAGCCCGGTCGCGGCGCCGTTCAGGAGGACGGCGCCCGCCAGCAGCGGGATACGGGCGCCGAGCGAGTCCAGCTCCGGCACCCAGGCCAGCGTCGCGTCCATCACCAGGCCGAGGACCACCACATTGGAGACCGTGCCCAGGCCGGGGCGCTGGCGCAGCGGTATCCACAGCAGCAGGATCAGTGCGCCGGAGACGATGGTGACCGTGCCGATCGAGAGCCCTGTATGACGGGATATGCCCTGGTTCAGCACGCTCCATGGCTCCAACCCCAGCTCGGCCCGCAGCATCAGGCCCATGCTCACGCCGTACAGCGTCAGTCCCGTATAGAGCTGGACCAGGCGGCGCACCGGCAGGCCCCTCCGCGGGCCGGGCTCACTGATCATGGACACGACTTTTCCCCCTCCTGGCAGGATTGGACCGACGCATGACACCATGTGGCGTGTCCGGGCTCGGGAAGTAGAGCCAATTCGGGGAAGGTGGACTGATCTTCATGGCTCAGTGGACTTCAGCGGTTGGCGCGACCCAACTCGCCCGGCTGCTCCGGTCGCAGGACCCGCGCGATGCCCAACTCGCGGTCGGCGGCCGCCGGTTGCCCGCCTACCGCAGCCTCGCCGACGGTGTGCGCCTGCTCGTGCTGGAAGGCCGGATACCGGTCGCCGCCCGCCTGCCTGCCGAGCGTGAACTGGCCGCGGCCTTCGGCGTCAGCCGCACCACCGTCGCCGCCGCCTACGAGGCGCTGCGCGCCGAGGGGTTCCTGGAGTCCCGCCGCGGCTCCGGCAGTTGGACCGCCGTCCCGGCCGGCAATCCGCTGCCCACCCGCGGTCTGGAACCACTGCCCCCGGAAGCCGCCGGCTCCATGATCGACCTCGGTTGTGCCGCCCTCCCGGCCCCCGAACCCTGGCTCACCCGCGCCGTCCAGGGTGCCATGGCCGACCTTCCGCTCTACTCCCACACCCACGGCGACTACCCGGCCGGGCTGCCCGTCCTGCGGCAGGCCCTCGCGGACCGCTACACCGCCCGCGGTATCCCCACCATGCCGGAACAGATCATGGTGACCACCGGCGCGATGGGCGCCGTCGCCGCGATCTGCCGGCTCTGTACCAGCCCAGGCGAGCGGGTCGCCGTCGATTCGCCGTCGTACGCCAACATCCTCCAGCTGATGCGGGACGCCGGTGCCCGGCTCGTACCGGTCGCCCTCGGGGACAAGCTGGCCGGCTGGGACATCCCCGTCTGGCGCCAGGTGATGCGCGATGCGGCCCCCCGTATGGCCTATGTCGTCGCCGACTTCCACAACCCCACCGGCACCCTCGCCACCGAGGACCAGCGCCGCCGCCTCGTCGACGCCGCCCGGTCGGCCGGCACCCTGCTCGTCGTCGACGAGACCATGACCGAGCTCCGGCTGGACGAGGACACCGAACCGCCCCGGCCGGTCTGCGCGTTCGACCCGGCCGGCAGCGCGGTGATCACCGTCGGCTCGGCGAGCAAGGCGTTCTGGGCCGGGATGCGGATCGGCTGGGTGCGCGCCGCCCCCGACATCATCCGCAGCCTGGTCGCCGCCCGCGCCTACTCCGACCTGGGCTCACCGGTCCTCGAACAGCTCGCCATCGCCTCGCTCCTGGAGACCGGCGGCTGGGAGCAGGCCATCGGCATCCGCCGCGAGCAGGCCCGCGAGAATCGCGACGCCATCGTCGAGGCGCTGCACCGGCATCTGCCCGACTGGGAATTCAGCGTGCCCCGCGGCGGCCTCACCCTCTGGGCGCGGACGGGCGGGCTCTCCGGCTCACGGATCGCGGAGGCGGGGGAGCGGCTCGGCGTACGGGTGCCTTCCGGCCCGCGCTTCGGTGTCGACGGCGCCTTCGAGGGCTTCGTACGGCTGCCGTTCACGGTCAGCGGGGCGGTCGCCGACGAGGCCGCGGTCCGGCTGGCCGGCGCCGCGCGACTGGTGGCGACGGGTGCGCCGGTGGAGGCGGAGCTGCGGCACACGTTCGTGGCCTGACCGCTCGCCCGGCCCCGTCCTTGAGGGCTGGGGCAGCCCCGCCAGGGCCGGTCCGCCCCACCGGACGGACTCAACCCTCCGCCCGCACGGCCTCCACCGACCCCTTGATCACACGGGGCTTGCCGCCCTGGTCGGTCCGCACCCGCGCGCTCGCGCCCACCGGTTCGGCTACGGACCCGGACTCCCCGTCCTCCGGTGCCGCCTCCGCCGCAGCGGACCCGTCGTCCGCCCCCGCTCCGTCGGCGGGCGCGGACGGGCCGGCCGTCACCGCCTTGCCGACGTCCACCCGCTTGCCGCCGGCCACCGGCTCGCCGGTCCCCGCCCCGTCGGCCGGCACGGTGTGCTCCGGCAGCAGCGCCATGACCGCCTCCCGGTGCGCCTGGCCGGTGGCGTCGTCGAGCGGATCGGGCGTGGCCGGCACCTGGAGCCGCAGTACGGGTGCGTTCCCCAGCCGCGCATAGCCGCGGCCCGGCGGAACCTGGGCCGGCGGTGTGGTGTGCGGCGGCGCCCCCAGCACCGCCCGGACCTCTTCCGTCGTGGCGGGGCCGAGCACCACCCGCGCCTTGGTGTGCGCCCGCACCGGATCGCTCAGCAGCTCGGCGGTCTCGAACTGGTCGGCCACGACCACCGTGACCTGGGCGGCCCGGCCGTGCCGCAGCGGCACCTGGAGCCATCGCTGCGGATCGTCCCGCTCCTCGGCGACCGCGATATGGGACAGCGCTGTCGGACGGTCCGCGATGATCCACAGCGGCCGCCGGGTCTCCTCCGGCGCCGCCCCGCCGGCCTGCCGCGCCCGGTTCCCCGCGATCAGCCGCCGCTCGCTCTCGTGCGAGGCCCACTCCAGCGTCGCCAGCGCCCCCGCAAGCCCGCTCTCCACCCCCAGCACGCCCTGGCGCCCGACCAGGCAGCCGTACTCACCGGTGCCGCTGCCGTCGATGACCAGCACATCGCCGTGCTGGAGCGCCTGGAGGGCGATCGAGCGCAGCAGCGTCGTGGCGCCGGTCCCCGGCTGCCCCAGGACGAGCAGATGCGGTTCGGTGGAGCGCTGCCCGGTACGCCAGACCACCGGCGGGGCATCCCGGGTCTCCTCCCCGCCGGTGACCGGCAGGGTCCGCTGTACGGAGTCCGGGTCGGTGAAGCCGAGCACCGTCTCGCCCGGCGAGGTGACGAAGCGCTGGGCGGCGATATCCGTGGGCAGCGCGTCCAGCACGGTCAGCGTGAGCTGATTGGCCAGCTCGTCCCACGTGAAGCGGTACTCCCGGCCCCGGCCGGCCTTGGCGTACAGCACCTGCTCGATGCGGACCCGGGACCGGTCCTCACCGTCGGTGAAGTACGCCGGATACTTCAGCTGGAGTCGTTCCAGCCGCCCGCTGTCGTCGAAGGCGTACTCGGCGAAGGCCCGCTCCCAGTCACCGCCGTGCGCATACAGCGGGCTGGGGTCCCCCTCGGCGGAGAGGTAGGGCACCAGCGCCTCGTACAGCGCCCGCAGCCGTTCGGTCTCGGCCTCGCTGGGGCCGGTCACCACGGGCGTCCGCTCCCGCCCCGCCCAGGCACCCGCGCCCATCACCCCGATCAGGGCGAGCAGCGGCCCGTACGGCACCAGCCACACCACCAGCACACAGGCGCCCACGAAGAACGCCAGCGGACCGCGCTGATCCTTGGGCGTCCCGGCCCAGCGCTCCCGGCCGGCCGCGCCCAGCCGGCGCAGCCCCCGGCCGATGGTGATCAGCGGATGGAACACATCGGAGGCGCTGTCGGCGGCGCTGCGCGCGAGTTCGCGGCTGCGGGCGAGCGAGGCGCTGTGTGTCATACGGGCGAGCGGTGCGCTGTTGGTCAGGATGCGGGGCAGGGGGCGCCGGGCCACATCTTCTCCTGATGCTCGTGTGGTGGTCGTGGGGGATCGGCGGGGCTGCGGGCAGGGGGCGCACACGGAGCCGCCCGGACGGGAGCCGGTGCGGCCCGTTCGGGCGGGTCCCGTGGCGGTGCGCCGGACGCGGTCTGCGGCCGCTCGCTAGATCTTGATCCCCCCGAGGAGGCTCGCCAGGCTCGCCCCGCCGGCCTTGATACTGGGCGCGATGGCGGAGCTGGCGAGGTAGAACCCGAAGAGCGCGGAGACCAGAGCGTGGGACAACTTCAGGCCGTCTTTCCGGAAGAAGAGGAAGACGATGACACCGAGCAGGACGACGCCGGAAATGGACAGAATCATGGGGGGTTCTCTCCTGGGTGGTGGGGACGGTCACCATGAGTTCTTCCAGCCTCACAGCACGTATCAAGCCATGAAAAGCTGCAAATGGGTGATTTATCAGGGAAATTCCCCAAATGGACGCAACGCCAGGGCGTGCCGGGTCCGGGTGTGCTCGGCGGGTCGCGGAGCGGCCCCGCCGAACCGGCACAATCGTGGGGTGTCGAAGCAGAAGAACAAGCCCCGCCGCCCCGCCGCCGTCACCCCCGCCTCGCCGTGCCCCTGCGGACGCGCCGAGACCTACCGCGACTGCTGCGCCCCGTTCCATCAGGGGCATGCCACGGCCCCGACCGCGGAGCGCCTGATGCGCTCGCGCTACAGCGCCTTCGCCGTCGGTGACACCGGATATCTGCTGCGCACCTGGCACCCGACGACCCGCCCGGCCGGCCTCGACCTCGAACCGGACCGGCGCTGGACCGGCCTGGACATCCTCGCCGCGACCGGCGGCAGTGCCTTCCACACCGAAGGCACCGTGGAATTCCGCGCCCACTACAGCCTGCACGGCCAGGCCGACAGCCAGTACGAGCACAGCCGCTTCGTCCGCGAGGACGGCCAGTGGGTCTATCTCGACGCGCTGCCGTCGGCGTAGCCCTCAACCATCGGGGCGGGCCCGTCCCCGTGCCCGGCGCGGCCGGGCCGGGTCACCGTCCGCCGCGCAGCTGGTCGATCTCGCGGCGGTCGCGTTTGGTGGGACGGCCGGTGCCGCGGTCGCGATGCCCGACCACCGGAATCTCCTCGCGCGGCGGGGCCGGCGGGCTGTTGTCGATGAAGCACTCCGCGGCGACGGCCGCGCCCACCCGCTTGCGCACCAGCCGCGAGACGACCACGATCCGCTCCCGGCCCGCGTGCCGCAGCCGCACCTCGTCACCGTTGCGTACGCCGTGGGCCGGCTTCACCCGCTCACCGTTGACCCGTACGTGCCCCGCGCGGCACGCGGCGGTGGCCAGCGAGCGCGTCTTGGTGAGCCGTACGGACCAGATCCAGCTGTCGATGCGGGTGGTCCCCTCGTCTGAAGCCATACCAAGACTCTAGAACGGACACCCGCCGATGCGGCGGCCCGACGGCCCTACGCGGACGACCTCTTGCCGGTCTTCTTTGCCGCGGTCTTTTTTGCCGCCGTCTTTTTGGCGGTGGTCTTCTTGGCGGCGCTCTGCGACGTGGTCTTCGTCGCCGTGCTCTTCCGGGAAGTACCGGCGGCTGCGGTCTTCTTGGCCGTCGACGTGCCCTTCGCCCGACCGCCGGCCGCCTTCGGGGCGGCCGCCGTCTTCTTCGCCGGAGCCTTCTTCGCCGCGGCCGGGGCGGTCTTCCTGCCCGGGGCCTTCTTCGCCGCCGTACCGCTCTTCTTGGCGGCGCCCCGCTCCGCCTCACCCTTCTTCGCCGTCTTCCGCCCCCGTATGGGCGTCACGGACGCCGACTCCGCCTCCGTATCGGCCTCCCCGCCGCCCCGTGCCGCCCGCACGCTCTTCTCCAGCGCCGCCGTGAGATCGATGACCTGGGCGCCGGACGTGCCCGACGCGGCGGGGGCGACCGGTTCGCCCTCCAGCTTGGCGGCGACCAGTTCTTCGACGGCCTCGCGGTAGTCGTCGTGGAGTTCGGCGGGGTCCAGCTCGCCCAGGGAGTCCATCAGGGTCTCGGCCAGCGTCAGCTCGTTCTCGCGGAGCTCGACATCGTCGGGTGCCACACCGGTGACGGGCCGGATCTGATCCGGCCACAGCAGGGTGTGCATCACCAGCGCCCCGTCGTGCGCCCGCAGCATCGCCAGGGATTCCCGTCCCCGCATCGCCACCTTGCCGATCGCGACCTTGCGATGGTCCTCCAGCGCCTCCCGCAGCAGCGCATACGGCTTGGTGGCGGACGCCCCGTTGGGGCCCAGGTAGTACGCCTTGTCCATCTGGAGCGGGTCGATCTCGTCCGGGTCGACGAACGAGAGGATCGACAGCGTCTTGGCGGTGGGCATCGGCAGCCGGGACAGATCGTCGTCGGTGATCGGCACGACGGTGTCGTCGCCCGGCGCCTGATAGCCCTTGCCGACCTCCTCGTTCGGGACTTCCTCGCCGTCCAGCTCACAGATCTTCCGGTACTGGATCTGTGCGCCGTCCTTCTCATGGATGCGTACGAAGGACACCGACGAGGTGCGGTCGGTGGCGCTGTAGGTCTTCACGGGGATGGTGACCAGACCGAACGATATGGACCCATTCCATATAGAACGCATATTTCATCCCTTGTGTGGGATTCTCATCGTATGTCGCCGATCACCGTCGTGGAGGGGCGGCGCCTCTCGCTGACCAATCTGGACAAGGTCCTCTATCCCGAGACCGGCACCACCAAGGGTGAGGTGCTGCACTACTGCACCACCACAGCGGGCCCGCTGCTCGCCCACCTCCACGACCGGCCGCTCTCCTTCCTGCGCTACCCCGACGGGCCGGACGGCCAGCGCTTCTTCACCAAGAACGTGCCGCCCGGCACGCCCTCCTGGGTGACGACGTGCGAGGTCCCCCATTCGAGGTCGGGGCCCACCCGGCAGGTCCTGCTCCAGGACCTGCCCGCGCTCGTCTGGGCCGCCAACCTGGTCGTGGAACTGCACACCCCGCAGTGGACCCGGCAGGCGCCGGGCGTCGCCGACCGGCTCGTCTTCGACCTCGATCCCGGCGACCCGGCCACCATCGTGGAGTGCTGCACCGCGGCACGGTGGCTGCACGACCGGCTGGCCGCCGACGGCCTCGATGTCCATGCCAAGACCAGCGGCTCCAAGGGCCTGCACCTCATCGTGCCCGTCGAGCCCACACCCTCCGAGCGGACCACCGCCTACGCCAGAAGCCTCGCCGTCGAGGCCGCGGCGGCCCTCCCGGACCTGGTCGTGCACAAGATGACCAAGGCGCTGCGCCCCGGCAAGGTCTTCATCGACTTCTCCCAGAACGCCGCCGCCAAGACCACCGCGGTCGCCTACACCCTGCGCGCCCGTGCCACCCCCACCGTCTCGGCCCCGGTCACCTGGGACGAGATCGCCGCATGCACCGACCCGGAGCAACTCACCTTTCTCTTCGACGAGATCGAGCCGCGCCGCGCCCGGTACGGCGATCTGCTCGCGCCGCTCCTCGACCCGGACCGCGCCCGCCCGCTGCCGGCCGCGGCGTCCCGCCGGCCGGGAACGGCCCGGGGCGAGCCCCGGGCCGGCCGCTCATACCGCGTGCGGCCGCGGCCATGACGCGCGCGTGGCGGTCCCGAGCCAGTTGATGACGGCACCGGCCGTGGTGTCGCCCAGGGCCGCGATCTGCGCCAGGGCGGCCAGGTCCCCGTCCGTCGGAGCGACCCCGGCCGCGGTCAGCGCCGCCTGGAGGTCCTGCCGCCGGCGGTCGGGCAGGGCCACCGGCCCCTGCCGCTGCTCCTCGGGGCGCGGGGGCAGGAACGGCCGGTCCTGCTGTGGCGGGCCGAACGGAAGCCGGTCCTCCGGGCGCGGCGGCGGCAGCACATGGTCCGCACGGGACGGGGGCGGCGCCCCCTGCGGATCCGTGGGCGCGCCGAGGCGTTCCTCGGGGCGCGGGGGAGCGAGCACATAATCCGGCGTCACGCCGTACGGCGGGGGAGTGGGGCGAAAGTGCGCCATGGGGCCTCCACAACTCACGGTCCGAAGAATCCAAGGGATTCGGAGAATGCGGCTGTCACTTCTCCGGAAGCCGGGCGGCGCCTGTTCGGTTGCGCGGGGCGCATGGGTTCACCCGATGAGCCCAAGGTGCGCCGCCGTCCTCGCTACGGTGGCCGGATGCCTCGCCGTGACGCAGCACCGGACCCGTACTGGAACCACAACGTGCACTACCACCGCCTGGTGCTTGACGCGGTGCCGGACGGCTGTGGCCGGGCGCTGGACGTCGGCTGCGGCGATGGGCTGCTGGTACGCAAGCTGGCGGGGCGGGTCCACGAGGTGACCGGGGTGGACCGTTCGGCCGCGATGGTGCGGCTGGCCCGCGAGTGCAGTGCAGAGGTCCCGAACGCACGCTTCGTCGAGGCCGACTTCATGGCGCCGGACGGTCCCCCGTCCGGCGGTTTCGACCTCCTCACCGCCGTCGCGGTCGTCCATCACCTGGACTTCGCCGCCGCGGTCCACCGGATGGCCGAACTGCTCGCCCCCGGCGGCCGCCTCGTCCTCGTCGGGCTCGCCAGGAACCGGACGCCCCTGGACTGGGCCCTCAGCGGCGCGGGCGTGCCCGCGGCCCGCTTCCTCGCCCGGCGCCACGGCGGCAAGACCGGGCCGCCGGAGATGCCGGTCCTGGACCCGGCCATGGCGTGGGGCGAGGTCCGGCGGGCCGCCCGGGAAAGCCTGCCGGGCGGCCGTTTCCGCCGTCATCTGCTGTGGCGCTATTCGCTGGTGTGGGACAAACCGCGTCGTTGAACGATGCGCAGGGGGCCGGCGCTTCGGCCGCGGGACCGGGCCGGGCGGCCGGAGGCAGCCAACTCAGCGACAGCGCAAGGCCCTTGGTCAACCGGCGGCATTTTCAGGCGAATTCGGTGATTGCCACGGGGCGGACACATAACTCTCCCCTGATGTTCACACTGTGGTGATTACCGCGATGGAAAGCTGTTAACGGCCGCTCCCAACGGCCGGTGCCGGTCGTGCCCCACATTTTCGCGACTCGGCGCCACAATTCGGGGAGAGGACACCCCTCGTGGACAACAAACGCGTGACCCGTCGCGCCCGTATAGCGCTGGCTCTCGCCGGCGGCACGGCATTGACCGCGGTGGTCGCACAGATTCCGGCGAATGCGACGGCCGGCCAGGCCGCACCGCACCGTGCCGCATCCGCCGCTCAGCATGTGTCCCGGTCCGCCGGCACGGCTGACGGCGCGTCCTATGACGACTACTACAAAGACGCCGAGGGCAAGACCGGCCAGGCGCTCAAGGACGCGCTGCACCGGATCATCAGCAGCACCCAGACCGGAAAGCTGACGTACGACCAGGTCTGGGACGCCCTCAAGGAAACCGACCAGGACCCGGACAACAGCGGAAATGTCATTCTGCTGTACACCGGCCGCTCGCAGAGCAAGGACGCCCACGGCGGCAACCCGGACGACTGGAATCGTGAGCACGTCTGGGCGAAGTCGCACGGTGACTTCGGTACCGATACCGGTCCCGGCACCGATATCCACCATCTGCGCCCGGAGGATGTCTCGGTCAACAGCATCCGCGGCAACAAGGACTTCGACAACGGCGGCACGAAGGTCGACGAGGCGCCCGGAAACAACACCGACGACGACTCCTTCGAGCCCCGTGACGCGGTCAAGGGCGATGTCGCCCGCATGATCCTGTACATGGCCGTCCGCTATGACGGGGGCGACGGATTCCCCGATCTGGAGCCCAATGACAAGGTCGACAACGGCACCCAGCCGCATATCGGCCGGCTCTCCGTCCTCAAGAAGTGGAGCGAGCAGGACCCGCCGGACACCTTCGAAAAGCACCGCAACCAGGTGATATTCGACAAGTACCAGCACAACAGGAACCCGTTCATCGACCACCCCGAATGGGTCGGCGAGATCTGGTAGCCCTGCCGGCCGGGTCCGGTGGTCACTCCGCCGGGCCCGGCCCACCGCCTACGGCAGTCGGGGCGCTCGCGCATCGGATGGAGTAGGCCAACCAGCGCTTGGCCGCGGTCGTTTTTAGCGTGGCCACATGTCTAGCGTGAGTTGGGCCTCCGTCAGAGTCGTTACCGCCGCCACTGTTTGTGCCGCGAGCCTGTGGGCCGTGCCCGCCCCGGCGGTCGCCGATGGCCCGCACGGCATCGACGATCTGCGGCCCGCGGCCCACACGGCCGACCCGGCCGAGGCCGAGGCCGAGAGCCGGCTGGACGGGCGCGGAGTGCGGTTCCGGCCCCGGCCGGACGTGCCCGAGCCGCCGGAGGTCACCGCCCTGTCGTGGATGGTGACCGACGTGGCGAGCGGAAAGGTCCTCGCGGCCAAGGACGCCCACCGGCCCCTGCCGCCCGCCAGCACACTCAAGACACTCTTCGCCCTGACGGTGCTGCCGAAGTTCTCCCAGGGCGAGGTGCACACCGTCTCCCTGGAGGATCTGGCCGGGATCGAGTCGGGCAGCTCCCTCGCCGGTCTCAGGGAGGACATGCCCTACCAGGTCGCCGACCTGTGGCACGGCGTGTTCCTCAGCTCGGGCAGCGATGCGGTGCACACCCTGGCCAGCATGAACGGCGGCTGGCGCAAGACGATCGACGATATGCAGGAGACCGCCCGTCGCCTCGGCGCCCGCGACACCCGGGTGGCGTCAGCGGACGGCTTCGACACACCGGGACAGGTCTCGTCCGCCTACGATCTGACGCTCTTCGGGCAGGCCGGGCTGACCAACGCGGACTTCGCCCATTTCGCCTCGACGAAGCGGGCCCAGCTCCCGCTGGACGGCGGCCCGGACGCGTTCACCATCCAGAACACCAACCGGCTGCTGGTCGGCTCACACGGCGTCAGACCGTACGACGGCCTGATCGGGGTGAAGAACGGCTATACCACCCACGCCGGCAACACCCTGATCGCCGCCGCCCGGCGCGACGGCCGGACGCTGCTGGTCACCCTCATGAATCCGCGGTCCGGCGGCCGGAACGCCGTCTACGAGGAGACTCGCGCCCTGCTGGACTGGGGCTTCGAGGCGGCGCCCCGGGCCGCGGCGGTCGGCGTGCTGCCCGTCATGGAGCCCGATGAGCTCACCGGTGAACCGCGGCCCGTCGCCCACCGGCCGCGGCCGGTGCCGCTGCACAAGGCAGGGATCGCGGCGCAGACCGACGGCGCGCCGTTCACGCGGTACTGGTGGTTGCTGTCCGCGGTCGGCGCCGTCGGGGTCATCGGCGCCGCCGGGCTCGGGACCGCGCTGTGGCGGCGCCGGCGCATCGCGCGCGCGAGCGGGGGCGGCGAGTCCGGGTCCGGGTCCTCCTGAGGCCGTCCCCGCGCCGTCGGCTGTCGTACATCCATCCGATCGGTCAGGGATACGGAGGACAGCCGATGGCCTTGCCCGGTGAAGGGCGACGCGTCAGTCACGGTTGTGCGGCCTGCCGGGCGTTGCTCGGTGTAGCGTCCTGATCAGCTGTCGTGGTTCCGAAGTGCCGGACGCCCGTGTCGCCTTCACGGGCGTCCTTGCTGTGTAGCGCGTCTCCGGGCCAGGGCGATCACCTCCGGGTTCCGCAGCACGCGGAAGCCGATTCGAGCCCATTGAACGAAGGAGACGGAATATGGCTTCCGGCACAGTGAAGTGGTTCAACTCGGAGAAGGGCTTCGGCTTCATCGCCCAGGACGGCGGCGGCGCCGACGTCTTCGCGCACTACTCGAACATCGACGCCACGGGCTTCCGCGAGCTTCAGGAGGGCCAGAAGGTGACCTTCGAGGTCACCCAGGGCCACAAGGGCCCCCAGGCGGAGAAGATCCGGCTGGCGTAGGTCCGCCGGCTCGCCCCTCGGTGCCCGCTCCCGACCCCCGGGGCGGGCACCGTCGTGTGGCGCGCACCGTCGGGTGGCGCGGCCCGGACGGACCACGCGGTGCTCATCCGTACGGCGCAATCGGTGGGCGGCGGTGACCGCCGCCGGTTCAGGGCCGCTGTTTCAGGGCCGCGGCGGCTGATCCGGGCCCTGCCCGCCGCCGAACTCGTCCCTGAGCTTCTCCTGGCCGGTGTCCACCTGGCCCTTGAACTTGCCCTGGCTCTTGTCGTCGGCCATGTCGCCGGCCTTGTCGATGCCCTTTTCCGTCTGGCTTTCGTGGCCCTTCAGCATGCTCTTGATCTTGTCCATCATGGACATGATGCGTCCTCCTCACGAAGGTCCCCCACGACTCCAGCATCACCCCCTCCCAGGCGATCTGCATCCGCGCGCCAGGGGCACCGCCAGAGGCACCGCCGAGCGCCTCGGCCGCCGGGGCGCCCCGCTCAGGAACCGCTCGGGACCGGGGCCTTCATCCGGTCGCTGATGAACTTGATCGAACCGGCCGCCATGCCCTTCTGGTAGTCCCAGGCGTTGTGCCGGCCGTCGGGGATGATCTGCAGGGCGGTGTGGATCGGGCCCTTGCCGTAGGCCTGCCGGAAGCGGTGTATGGGGGCGGTGACCTTGGTGCCCTCCCTGGAGCCCGCCTGGAAGGCGAGATAGACGTCCGGGCCGCCCTTCCGCAGCAGGCGCTGGGCGAGCTTCGCCGGATCGTTGGTGTCCTTCTCCGCCTGGTGGCCCGCCCACAACGGCGAATCGGGGGCCAGATCCGGACCGCTGGCTATCGCCGCCTTGAACTTCTCCGGGTGTTTCAGTACCGACTTCAGCCCGGCGAAGCCGCCCGAGGACGACCCCATGAAGGCCCAGCCGTCACGGGACTTGAAGGTACGGAAGTTGGCGCGGGCCAGCTGGACGACGTCCTCGGTCAGCCAGGTCCCCATCTTCTGGCTGCCGGGGATGTCGCTGGCGTCGTGGTACTGGGTGTCCGGGTTGAGCATCGGCATCACCACGAGGAACGGCAGGCTCTTGCCCTCCGCGGTCCACCGGGTGAGGTTCTCCTGAAGCTCGATGTCGCCGCCGACCCAGTAATTCGTGACCCCGCCCGGTTCCTTGGGGCTGCCCAGGCCGCCCGGCAGGGCTATCAGCACCGGAAATCCGCTCTTGGCGTATTTCGGGTCCCCGTATTCCTTGGGCGCCCAGACCCAGACGCTTCCGGTGACGCCGGATTTCTGGCCGTGCAGCGTCGCCCGCGCTATATGGGTGCCGTCGTCCAGTGTCCGGGTGATACGGAAGTCGCTCTTCGGGCCGGTCGGCATCAGGGTGTCGTCGTCGACGGGCTTGGCCCGCGCGGCGCCGTCGCCCTTCCCGCCGGCATTGAAGTCGACCGGCTGACCGGCGTCCGAGCAGCCGGCGAGCAGCACGGAGGAGGCGGCGAGCGCGGTGGCGAGCACGACGGCGTAGGGGCGTTTCACAGGAGACTCCGCGGCTGGGTGATCATGTTCAAGTGCTCATAAAGAGGGAAAAGGGGTGCCGCGGGTTCCCTTGCCGCGAGCCGGGCCGCGGGGCTCGTACCACCCGTATGGAGCAGCGTCTCCCGGGCGGTTTCCACGGGGCGGTCCCCGGCTCGCTCGACGGGCACGGTCCCGTGGTCCGGCCGAGAATGCAGCGGTGAGCGATGAACACCGCAGTGCCGAGGACCCCGCGCCGCGCGCCGTGCCGTGTGACGAGGAACGGCGGCTCGCCAGGAAGGCGCTGGCCGGCCATGCGCGGAACGCGGACGACCTGTCGTTGTTGATGGACATGCTGGGCCTGGATCCGAGCCGTGATCCGGACCATGAGGCGGCGTACGGCCATGAGAGGGGGCGCGGGCAGGACTGTGGCGGCGGCCCGGGGAACGGGCACGGCTCCGGACGGGAGCGGCGTCCGGAGCCGCGCCGGGACGTCCGGTCGCGATGGGGCGGGCCCCGGGCGTAAACCCACGCCCCGGGCGCTCCGCCCGCACCGTGAGGGCGCTTCGCCCCCGTCCGGCCGCTACCGGCCGCCCGCCCGGGTCAGCCGCACGGTCACGATCTGGAACGGGCGCAGCCGCATCCGCAGGGTGCTGCCCTGCCGCTCGATCGCCGGCCCGTCGTCCGTGGGGCGTTCGAGCAGATCCGTGGTGACCGCGCCGGCCGGCTCGAAGGCGGTGGTGAGGGTGGTGACGGCTCGCCCACCGTGTGCCTCGTGGAGGCGGACGATCACATCGCCGCTCCTGTCGTCGGCGAGCTTGACCGCGGTGATCACGGTGGCGTCATTGTCGGCCGTGACCAGCGGCGTCACCGCCGCGGCGCCGGTGATCCGGCGCTCGGGCAGATTGATGCGATGGCCCTCGCGCACCGCGTCCCCGATGCCGGCGCCCGGTACGAGGGCATGGCGGAAGCGGTGGACGCCCTGGTCGGTCTCCGGGTCGGGGAACCTCGGGGCGCGCAGCAGGGAGACCCGGACGGTCGTGGTGGTGCCCCGGTCGCCGTCCTCCCGGACCGTACGGGTGACGTCATGACCGTAGGTGGCGTCATTGACCAGTGCGACGCCCCAGCCCGGCTCCTCCAGGTGCACGAACCGGTGAGCGCAGGCCTCGAACTTGGCGGCCTCCCAGCTGGTGTTGGTGTGCGTGGGCCGGTGGTGATGGCCGAACTGGGTCTCGGCCGCATAGCGCTCGGCGTGCAGGTCCAGCGGGAAGGCCGCCTTGAGGAACTTCTCGGTCTCGTGCCAGTCGACCTCGGTGCCGAGATCCAGCCGCCGCTGTCCGCGCGCCAGCGTCAGCGTCTGCACCACCCGCGAGGCACCGAAGGTCCGGGTGACACGCACCGTCGCCGCCTCCCCGGACACCGCGCCGAGCGCGACCTCGTCCGCGCCCGTCAGATCGGTGACGACATTGCGGTAGAAGGCGTCCACGTCCCAGGCGTCCCACATATTGGGGAAGTCCGGGTGGATCTGGAGCAGGTTCGCCGCCGCGCCGGGCGCCACCGTCTCGCGGCCGGCCACCCGGTCGTACACGGAGACCACCAGGCCGCGGCCGTCGATCGCGACCCGCAGCAGACCGTTGGTGAGGGTGAATCCGCCGTCGTCGCGGGGTACGGCGGAGACCTCGGGCCCCTCGTGCACCGCGGGCCCCACGGCTCCCGCCGCGACGCCGCCGCGGGCGTGCGGGGCGGAGTTCACCACCAGCTCCGCCCCGCCGGGGCCGGTCAGCGCGGTCAGTGCGGCGGCGATGAGGCCCTCCAGCTCGGTGGCGACCGCCGCATAGGCCGCGGCCGCCTCGCGGTGCACCCAGGCGATGGAGGAGCCGGGCAGGATGTCATGGAACTGATGGAGCAGCACGGTCTTCCAGAGACGGTCCAACTCCGCATAGGGGTACGGATGTTGCGTCAGTACGGCTGCCGTGGCCGACCAGAGTTCGGCCTCCCGGAGCAGCTGTTCGCTGCGCCGGTTGCCGCGCTTGGTCCTCGCCTGGCTGGTGAGCGTCCCGCGATGCAGCTCCAGATACAGCTCGCCCACCCACACCGGCGCCTGCGGGTACTCCGCCTCCGCCTTGGCGAAGAAGTCCGCGGGCCGCTCCCACTCGACCGTCGGTGAACCGTCCAGATCGCGCAGCCGTCGGGCCTTGGCGATCATCTCGCGGGTGGTGCCCCCGCCGCCGTCGCCCCAGCCGGTCGGCGCCAGCGAGTGCCTGGCCACCCCCTTGTCCTTGAAGTTCCGTGCCGCATGGGCGATTTCTCCGCCCGCCATCTGGCAGTTGTAGGTGTCCACCGGCGGGAAGTGGGTGAAGATCCGGGTGCCGTCGATGCCCTCCCAGCGGAAGGTGTGATGCGGAAAGGCATTGGTCCGGCTCCAGGAGATCTTCTGCGTCAGGAGCCATTTCGACCCCGCCGCCCTGATGATCTGCGGCAGCCCGGCGGCGAAACCGAAGGTGTCCGGCAGCCACGCCTCCTCGTTCTCCACGCCGAACTCCTCCAGGAAGAACCGCTTCCCGTGCACGAACTGCCGGGCCATCGCCTCCGACCCGGGCATATTGGTGTCCGACTCCACCCACATGCCGCCCGTCGGCACGAACCGCCCCTCCGCGACCGCCTTCTTGACCTTCGCGTAGACCTCGGGCCGGTGCTCCTTGAGCCAGGCGTACTGCTGCGCCTGCGACATGGCGAAGACGAACTCCGGCTCGTCCGCCAGCAGCGCCGTCATGTTCGACGTCGTCCGCGCCACCTTCCGCACCGTCTCGCGCAGCGGCCACAGCCACGCCGAATCGATATGCGCATGCCCCACCGCGCTGATCCGGTGCGCGGAGGCCCCGGCGGGCGCCGCCAGCACCTCCCGCAGTGCCGAACGGGCCGCCGTCGCCGTCCCGTTGACGTCCTGGAGATCCACCGCGTCCAGCGCCCGGCCCGCCGCCCGCAGCAGCTCCCAGCGCCGTGGGCTGTCCACCGCGAGCTCGGCCATCAGCTCACCGAGCACTTCGAGGTCCTGGATCAGCTCCCACACCTCGGTGTCGAACACCGCCAGATCCATCCGCGCCAGCCGGTACAGCGGCGCGCTGCCCGCCGTCTCCGGGTCGCCGAGCGGCGTCGGCCGGAACGGGTGGACATCGAGGATGACGGGGTTGGAAGCGGCCTCCAGATGCCATTCGACGCGCTCCCCGCCGTGCACCGGGGCGCCCACCCGCACCCACTGGTTGCGCGGGTTGAGCGCCTTGACCGGGCTGCCGTCCGGCAGATACACCAGCGCCTCGCACTGGAATCCCGGCATCCGCTCGTCGAAGCCCAGATCCAGCACCGCCTCCACGGTGCGGCCGGCCCACTCCCGCGGCACCTGACCGCAGACCTTGAACCAGGTCGTGGCCCAGGGCGCGCCCCAGGCGTCGCCCACCGCCACCGGCGTATGGGCGGCGGCCAGGCCCTCCGCCACCGGCACGGTCCGCGGCCCTCCCGATGCCGCTCCGGTGGGAGAGGCCCCCATGTCCGGTGCGACCCAGGCCGCGACCTCCAGGGGAACCGACGCCGGATACAGGGCGGGCCGGATGCGCTCGTCCAGGACGCGCTTGAGGCGGGCTTCGGTCAGGGCACGGTCGTCATGCATGGGAGAGCTCCGTAGCGTCGTGAGGTGGGGGCGGCAGGCTGACGGCCACTTACCAGGGGAGCTGGACCGTCGACGGCTTCGAGACGGTGAACAGTTCATGCACCGCGCGCACTTCGAGCCGGGCGGCCGGCTCGTCCCCCGCGCGCCGCAGGCCCGCGACGTAGTACGCCGTGCCGCAGGTGCCACCGAGGAACTCCCGCCGCCGGTCGGGGAGTTGACGATGCAGTACGTAGTGGCGTACCGGGCCCGTGGCGTGCCGCCAGCGCAGCCGTACCGCGGTCGCCCCCTCCGTGGCGGCGGTCCCGGTGATCGTCAGTCCGCTCGGCGCGGCGGGGGACGCGGTGCTGTCGCGGACCGCGAGCGCCCCCAGCCGCCAGGCCACCGCCGCGCCACCCCGGCCGGTCAGCCGCACCCCCAGGGCATGCAGGGTGCCGGTGCCGAGGGCACCCAGGCGCACGGAGAGGGTGCGCCAGCCGTCGCCCGGCTCCAGGGTCCCGCCCGCCAGATGGACGTACGGCGCGGGCTCGCCCGGCGCCGGGGCATCCCGCGGGGCGACCGCCACCTCGACGGTCACCGGCCCCGACGACGGGTCGAGGCGATGGGTGAGGTCGAGGACGGTGGCGCCACCGGCCGGCAACCGGGCGGGGAACAGGTCCAGGGTGGCCGGCCGGTCGAGGGCGCCCCGCACCAGCAGACTGCTGCCACCGCGCCAGGCGTCGGCGAAGTCGAAGGACACCTCCGGGCGCCGGCCCTCGGTGCGTATGGCCCAGCGTCTCGGGGGCAGCCGGTCCTGTAGCCCGAGGTGGTTCCAGGGGGTGTCGGAGGTGGCCGTACCGTCCTCGTACCAGCGCAGGCCGTGCCCCGTGTTGAAGGTGGTGGCGAAGGGCAGCGCGGTGAGCGTCGAACGGTCGGCGACGGCCAAGGCCGGTGCCCGCCAGCCGTCGCCCGTGCCGCCCGGCCCGGCCGGATCCAGCCCCTCGCCGCACCAGAACCGGTCGTCCGCGGCATGGAACCGGCCGGGCGTACGCCCCGCGGGCAGATGGCGCAGCGTCCACTCGGGACGGTAGAAGCCGTACGAGACGACATGGTCCCGCCCGGTGGGGAGGATCGCCTCCCAGTCCGTGCCGCTGTCCCAGCCCGCCGATTCGACATCGACCCCGGCCCACAACTCATAGCGGCTGCGGCCGAGTTCCTCCGCCAGCCGCCCCGAGTCCGCCAGCCGCCCGGCGGTCCACCGGAAGTCCAGGAACATCGAGTCGGCGACCGGCCCGGCACCGTCCTGGAAGAACGGCCGGTTCAGCTCGTCGAGCGCGCCCTGCCAGCCGACCTGCCCGGTCCGGTTCATCGCGTCGTACCAGGTGATCCGCAGACCGTGCCGGGCGCCCGCGGTACGCAGGGCCCGCAGGAACGCCTGCGTCTCGGCGGCCAGCGCGGCGTCGCCGCCACCGGTCTCCGCGTTGAGGAACCAGCCGTCGAAGCCGTACACCCGCGCGACCTGCACCAGCTTCGCGGCCAGCGGGAAGCGCCCCGCCGCGTCCCGCCGCACCAGATCGCGGGTCCAGCGCAGCTGCCCGCCGTAGGCGACCGGCGGGAGGAAGACCGTGCCCAGTACGGGGACACCGTTGCGGTGGGCGGCATCGACGACCGGGGCGTTCGGCGCCAGGATCAGGCCCTCGCCGGACGAGCCGCCCCAGAAGACCAGCTCATCAAGGTAGGCCCAGTGGGTCGGCGCGTAGTAGTCGGCGGTCGCCGAGCCCTGCGAGGGATTGCCGGCGGTGTGGTCGAAGGCCGCCAGCGCACTGATCCGGGCCTGCCCGGCGCGGGCGGTGGTGTGCGCCGGGACCGGCGTGAACCGCTCGGCCAGCGGCACCGTCGCGGTGTTGAACGGCAGATCACGGTCGGCCCCGGGCGTCCAGGCCGCCAGGCTCCGCCAGGTGATGCCGTCGCCCGGGGTGCCCGACGGCAGCGAGTCGGGGAACCAGTACGAGGCGTAGGGCTGCAAGGAGTCCGCGGCGCCGGCCCCGGGCGGTCCGGCGGCTGCCGCCGCACCGCCCCCGGGGGACGGCCCGAGCAGGGCGGCCGCGGTGCCCGCGCCGGCCAGCAGCACCCGGCGGCGGGAGACGGGGGACGGGTGCCGGTTCATGAGGTGCTCCTCCGGTGGGGGACGTCCGGTGACGAGCGGCGCCGGATCCGTCCGACGTCCTCGGGTGTGCAGACCTCGGTGATGCCACGTGACGTCATATGTGCGGTGTCCGTGGCGAGTTCGGACAGTACGAGGGCGGGCCGGGCCCCCTGGGCGGTGAGCTCGGCCCAGGCCTCGAAGACCGGGCCGCCGGGGGCGCACACCGAGCGGCGGGGCGCGGCCTCGGCCCCGCCGGCATCGACGGTCAGCGCGGTGCTACGGACCGGCGGCCGGTGTGCGCGGCCGCGCTGCTCCGCGATCAGCGCCGCGAGGGCCCGCCCGGCCGGCTTGAGCGTACGGTCGCTGCCGAGCAGCCCCAGCCCGTACTCCAGCTCGGGGAAGTCCGCGAGCGACCGCGGCACATCGTGCGAACACCACCAGGTGACGCCCCAGACGTCCGGGCAGTCCAGCGCGGCGGTGACGGTGGCCTCGGTGAACCGCGCCGCGCCCGCCGCCGGGATGTGCGGGGCCGGCGCGCCGACCTCCTGGAGCCACACCGGGCGGTGCGGGTCCGTCGCCCACGCCTTGGACAACTCGATCAGATAGGCGGCGTGCTGTTCGGTGGCGGTACCCGTCGGACCGTGCCGCTGCGCGGTGCCGTTGAAGACCCAGGAGTGCACGGCCGTGACGGCGCCCAGCCGGGCGGCGTGCGCCGGGGTGAAGGGATGCCCGTCCCGGTACCAGGCCGCGTCATAGGCGGCGTGCAGATGCGTCCGGCCCGGCGCGCCCCGCTCGCACGCGGCCAGCATCCGTATCAGCCAGGCCCCCGCCTGCTCGTCGGTGATCCGGTCGGGGTCCGGGTGCGGCCGGTCCGAGAACTGGTTGATCTCGTTGCCGAGCGTCATGCCGAGGAAGTGCGGCCGGTCGGCGAGCGCGGCCGCCAGCGTCCGCAGATACTCCTCCTGGCCGGACAGCACCTCGGGGTCGGTGAAGAGGTTGCGGCGGTGCCAGGTCCGGGTCCAGGCGGGCAGGAAGTCGAAGCTCGACAGATGGCCCTGCAACCCGTCGACATTGACGTGCAGCCCGCGTTCGCCCGCGGCGTCCACGAGCTGCACCAGCTGTTCCACGGCGCGCGGCCGGATCAGCGTGCGGTTGGGCTGGAACAGCGGCCAGAGCGGGAAGACCCGGATGTGGTCCAGGCCCAGGCCGGCGAGGGAGTCGAGGTCGGCGCGTACGGAATCCAGGTCGAAGTCCAGCCAGTGGTGGAACCAGCCCTGGGTGGGCGTGTAGTTGACACCGAAGCGCATGGGGCTCCTGTGGGTATGGGGGTGGGGACGCACCGGCGGGGCGGGCAGGTCAGCCCTTGACGGCGCCCTCGCCGACGCCGCGGAAGAAGAAGCGCTGGAGACACGCGAACAGCACGAGCAGCGGGAGCACGGCGATGACGGAGCCGGCCGCGACCAGCCGCTGATTGTCCGCGAAGGTGCCGTGCAGAAAGTTCAGCCCGATGGTCAGGGTGAACTTCGACTGGTCGCTCAGCACGATCAGCGGCCACAGGAAGTCGTCCCAGGCCCCCATGAAGGCGAAGATCGCGACCACCGCGAGGGTGCCCTTGACCGACGGCAGCGCGATCCGTACGAACCGCTGCCAGGCGTTGACGCCGTCGACATACGCGGCCTCCTCCACCTCGTACGGCAGCGCCGCGAAGGCATTGCGCATCAGCAGCACATTCATCGCGCCGACGCAGCCGGGCAGCACCACCCCGAGCAGGGTGTTGTTCAGCTGGAGCGCCCGCATCGTCACGAACTGGGCGATCAGGATGCTCTCGACCGGCACCAGCATCGCCATGATGAACACCACCAGCGCGCTCCGACGGCCCGGGAAGCGCAGTCGGGCCAGCGCATAGCCCGCGAGCGCCGCGCCCGCGCAGTTGGTGAGCACATTGGTGACCGCCACCTTGACGGAGTTCAGCGCGAAGTCCCAGACGGGGACGGTCTCGGCGACGCCGGCGTAGTTGTCCAGGGTGACCTGGTGCGGCAGCAGGCTCGGGGGAGAGCGGTAGAGGTCCTCGCCGGGGCCCTTGAGGGAGGTGGACAGCTGCCACAGGAACGGCCCGATGGTCAGCGCCAGTACGGCGAGCAGCAGCAGATAGCGGAGCAGCAGCCGCCACCGCGGCATCCGGCGCCCGGCGCGCGCCCACCCGGCCCGGCACTCCGGCTCCCGCTCAACGGTGGCGCTCATGCGTCCTCCTTGCGGTGGGCCCGCAGCACCAGCAGCATCAGCCCGAGCGTGAGGACGAAGACCACGACGGACAGCGCCGAGGCATAGCCGACCCGGCCGCTGAGGCCGGTGCCGACCTGCTGGACGAGCATCACCAGTGTGGTGTCGTCACCGCCGGGGCCGCCGGTCGGACCGGCCATCAGATAGACCTCGGAGAACACCTTGAACGCCGCGACCGAGGACAGCGCCGCCACCAGCACCATCGTGGAGCGCACCGCGGGGACGGTGACGGTCAGGAAGCGGCGCACCGCCCCCGCGCCGTCCACCGCGCAGGCCTCGTGCAGCTCCCGGGGGACGTTGGCCAGCGCCGCCAGATAAATGATCATGTAGTAGCCGAGGCCCTTCCAGACCGTGACCGCCATCGCGCTGAGCAGCAGCAGCCAGGGATCGCTGAGAAAGCCGACCCGGCCGAAGCCCAGGCCCTCCAGCAGCGCGTTGATCAGCCCCCGGTCGTCCAGCAGCCATACCCAGATCAGCCCGACCACCACGACGGAGGCGACCACCGGGGTGTAGAACGCGGCCCGGAAGAAGGCCATCCCGGGAAGGTGCCGCTGCACCAGCATCGCCAGCAGCAACGGCAGCATGACCAGGAGCGGTACCACCCCGAGGACATAAAGCAGGCTGTTGCGCAGCCCGGTCCAGAACATCGCGTCATGGATCAGCTCCTGGTAATTGGCCCCGCCGACGAATTGCCCCGCGGTGAGGGTGCGCGCATCGGTGAAGGAATGGGCCACCGTGCTCAGGAACGGATACAGGCTGAATGCGGCCACGATCAGCAGCCCGGGAGCCAGAAAAAGCCAGGGGCTGGACGGCAGTTGGGTACGGGTGCCTCCGGCGCGCCGCCGTGACGGGGCCGGCGGGGGAGCGGGGGCCGGTGCCCCGGCCGTCGCGCCCCGGGGGCGCGCGGTCATTCCGGTCTTCACCGAAATACCCCCGGCTCAGGCGGTCTTGAGCAGGCGATTGCACTCGGCCACCGCGCCGTCCAGTGCCGCCTGTGGGGACTGCTTTCCCTGTACGGCCTTGGCGACCGCATTGCGCAGCACGGTCTTCATCTGGTCACTGAGCAGTACCGGGGTGTAATTCACCGCGGTCTTCAGCGACTTGGCCGCGGCCACCCGCACCCGGGTCGCATCGGTGCCGTCCTCCTTGGTGAAGTACGGATCGTCCAGCGAGCCTTTGGTGCTGGGGAAGACCGTGACCTCCTTGGCGAAGGCCATCTGGTTCTTCCTGTCGGTGACGAAGTGCGCGAACGCGACCGCCGCCGGCTTGACCTTGCTCCGCGCATGCACCATCAGGCCCTGGACGTACATATTGGCCTTACCGGTGTTGTTGACCGCGTCGGTGATGCCGATGTGCCGGTAGAGGCCCGGCGCCTCCTTCTTGAAGTTCTCCAGGTCGTGCGCACTGCCCGGATTCATCGCCACCGACTGCTGCTGGAACTTCCGGCCCGCGGACTCGGCCTGCGCGGTCAGCGCCTGGGAGTCCAGGGCCCCGGCGGCATACAGCTTCTTGTAGTGCTCCAGCAGCTCGACGCCCGTCGGCTCGTTGAAGGTGAACTTCGTGCCCCGGGCGTTCATCAGCCGCACGCCATAGCGCCCGAAGTCCTCGATCGAGGGCGTGCCGGCGAGCATCGCTATCTTCCGGTCGCTCTGCCGCGCCATCGTCAGGGCGTCCCTGAAGAGCTGGTCGTACGACGTCGGCGGCCGCTCCGGATCGAGCCCGGCCTTGCTGAACAGCTCCTTGTTGTAGAACATCGGGCCGGTGTTCAGATACCAGGGGAAGGCATAGACGCCCGTCATCCCCGGCATCTTATGGCTCGCCCAGGCGCCGTCGAGATACTCCTTACGGTATTTCCCGGCGGTCTTTTCCAGATCGAGTGCGAGCCCGGCCTTGGCCAGCGGATAGGCGAGATCCGGCGACACATTGACGACATCGGGCAGCGTGCCGCCGGCCGCGTCCGCGCTCAATTTCTCCGGATATCCCTCGGCCGGCTGGTCGACCCAGGTGACCTTGGCATCGGGATACTTTTCCTCGAAGTCCGCGATCACGCCTTCGAAATATTTCTTGAAATTGGCCTTGAGGTTCCAGGTCTGGAAGGTGACCCGGCCCTCGACCTTCCCCGAGGCACTGTCCGGTCCGCCGGCCCCCGTGGAGCCGCATGCGGTCAGGGCGAGCGCCGAGGTGACCAGGGCCGCGGTGGTGGCGGCTGCTCGACGGAGTGGACGCATGGCTGGCGCTCCTTTGCTCGGACCGGACACCAGGAGAATTGTCACGAGCGGCCGGGAATTCCCATTGTTTTATGGCAGCCAGAAACGACGTGGCGACCTCTTCGGCCGTTGAGCAGGTGATTGCGCGAGTCCTCGGGCGACGATGCGGGTGACGCTACTAATGCGTTTTAGTAGGTGTCAACACCCCGACGGTCAACTTCCCTTACGGTGCGACGGACCGACCTGATTCCGGACACCCCGGCGACGTTTGACAGGCCACTCGGCGCTGATCAAACTGTGCGCACTAATGCGGTTCAGTACGAGGGAGAGCCCGCCATGACAGCGCCCGGTGAGGCGGCCCGGCGGAAACCGGCCCGCCGCCCGACGATCAAGGACATCGCCCGCCGGGCCGGGGTCTCGGAGAGCGCCGTCTCGTTCGCGCTCAACGACCGGCCGGGTGTCTCCCAGGACACCCGCGCCCGGGTACGCCGGGTCGCGGAGGAACTCGGCTGGCAGGCCAACAGCGCCGCCCGCGCCCTGTCCGGCGAACGCGCCGGCGCCCTGGGACTGGTGTTCGCCCGGCCCGCCCGGACCCTGGGTGTGGAGTCCTTCTTCCTCCAACTTGTCTCCGGCATCCAGGAAGTGCTCTCCGCGCGGCAGATCGCGCTCCTCTTCCAGGTCGTCGAGGACCTCGACACCGAGTGCGCGCTCTACCGCCGCTGGTGGGCCGAACGGCGGGTGGACGGCGTCCTCGTGGTGGACCCGCGCACCGAGGACCCCCGCCCGGAACTGCTCACCGCACTCGGCCTGCCCGCCGTCGTCGTCGGTGGCCCCGCCACACCCGGGCCGGGCCCCTCGGAACCGGCCGCCGCACCCGCCGCCGACCCGGCCCACCCGCTGCTCTCCACCGTCTGGGCCGACGACGCCAAGGCCATGGCACGGATCCTGGACCACCTCCACGGCCTCGGCCACCGCCGGATCGTGCATATCGCCGGACTGCCCGGCCTCGCCCACACCGCACGCCGGATCCACTCGCTGCGTACGGAAGCGGACCGGCGGGGCCTCGACCACCGCCAGGTCCACTCGGTGACCACCGACTACTCCGACGCCGAGGGAGCCGAGGCCACCCGCCGTCTCCTCGACGCCGAGCGGCCGCCGACGGCGATCGTCTACGACAACGATGTGATGGCCGTGGCCGGCGCCTCGGTGGCCGCCGAGCGCGGTATCCCCGTACCGGGCGCGCTGTCGATCGTGGCCTGGGACGACTCGGCGCTGTGCCGGGTCACCCACCCCCGGCTCACCGCACTCGTCCGCGACACCCCCGGCTTCGGCAGGCTCGCCGCCCAGGAACTCCTCGCGGTCCTCGACGGCGGCCCGCTGCGCACCGTCCAGGGCGAACTGCCGCACCTGGAGGCCCGGGAGAGCACCGCGTCGCCTCCGCCCCGCTGACCCCCTGACCCGCGCCGTGATGCCTGGCAGCGGAACCGGTGACAGACTTGGCGGGCAGGCTGATCATGCTGCTAACGAGCCCGGAGGAGGCCGCGCGGATGGCCGGCACAGGCGGCAGGCGGCGCGCCACGTCGCCCCCGTGCGCCCTGGTCACCGGCGCCACCGGCTATATCGGCGGCCGTCTGATCCCCGAGCTGCTGGCCGCCGGATACGCCGTACGGGCACTGGCCAGGACACCGGAGAAGCTGCGCGATCACCCCTGGGCCGGGCGGACGGAGGTGCTGCGCGGCGACGTCACCGACGAGGACTCGGTCCGTACCGCGATGGCCGGTGTCGAGGTCGCGTACTACCTGGTGCACGCCCTGGGCAGCGGGGGCCGGTTCGAGGACACCGACCGCCGGGCCGCGCAGATCTTCGCCCGGCAGGCCCGCGCCGCCGGAGTCCGCCGGATCGTCTACCTCGGCGGCCTCACCCCCGAGGGGATCCCGGAGCGGGAGCTGTCGCCCCACCTGCGCTCCCGTGCCGAGGTCGCGGACATCCTGCTGGCGTCCGGCGTCCCCACCGCCGTGCTGCGCGCCGCCGTCATCATCGGCTCCGGCTCGGCCTCGTTCGAGATGCTGCGCTACCTCACGGAGCGGCTGCCGGTCATGGTCACCCCCAGCTGGGTGCGCACCCGCATCCAGCCGGTCGCCGTCCGCGATGTACTGCGCTATCTGGTGGGCTGCGCCCGCCTCCCCGACGACGTCAGCCGGGCCTTCGACATCGGCGGACCCGACATCCTCACCTACCGCGACATGATGCAGCGCTACGCACGGGTCGCCGCACTGCCGGAACGGCTGATCCTCCCCGTGCCCATGCTCACCCCGCGCCTCTCCAGCCTCTGGATCGGCCTGGTCACCCCCGTGCCGCCCGGCCTGGCCCGCCCGCTCGCCGAATCCCTGCGCTACGAGGTCGTCTGCCACGAGCACGACATCGCCCGCTACGTCCCCGACCCGGACCCGCCGGGGCACCCCATCGCCTTCGACGACGCACTGGAACTCGCGCTGCGCCGGGTACGGGACGCCGAGGTCGCCACCCGCTGGTCCAACGCGGCGGTGCCCGGAGCGCCGAGCGACCCGCTGCCGACCGACCCCGACTGGGCCGGCGGCAGCCTCTACACCGACCGGCGGGAGCGGGCCGTGGACGCGCCGCCCGAGGCGCTGTGGCGGGTGGTCGAAGGCATCGGCGGCGACAACGGCTGGTACTCCCTTCCGTTCGCCTGGGCGGTGCGCGGCTGGCTGGACCGGCTGGTCGGCGGGGTGGGGCTGCGCCGCGGCCGACGGGACGCCGGCCGGCTGCGCGTCGGCGACTCGCTCGACTTCTGGCGCGTCGAGGAGGTCGAGCCGGGCCGGCTGCTGCGGCTGCGCGCCGAGATGCGGCTCCCCGGCCTGGCCTGGCTGGAACTGACGGTCGGCCGCGACGCCGAGGGCCGTACGCTCTACGGCCAGCGGGCCCTGTTCCACCCGCACGGACTGACCGGCCACGCCTACTGGTGGTCCGTCTCCCCCTTCCACGCCGCGGTGTTCGGCGGTATGGCCCGCAACATCGCGGCCGCCGCGGCGGCCGAGCACCGGAGCCGCCCGGAGCGATCGGACCGCGCCCAACCCTGAGTGCCGTCAAGTGGCCGCACAGTCAAGTGAGTTGAGGACGGCGACCCGCCCCGCGATACGCCGAAGGCGGGTTCCCGGGCGGACGCTGCCCCGGGAACCCGCCGTCGTGGGGATCAGTGGTGTGTCACCACACCGGGCGCCATCCGGCCGCAGTTGGAGCCGGAGACGCTGACGCTGACCGACTCGATCGCGCCGCCCCAGTCCACACAGATGCCCTTTCCGGGCAGATAGACGGGACCGGCGTACGAGGTGTACTGGCCGCTGTCGTAAACCCAGTCGGAACTGCCGTCGGTGGCCGTGAGATAGGTGTACATGTACACCCGCTTACCGGGACTGTTCCGCACGGTCACGACACAGTTCTTTCCGGTCCTGGCGCTGTACGTCAGGTACACGGTCCCCTTTCCGGTGACCGGTACGGAATTCACTACGCTGTAGCCGCTTCCGCAGGCTCCGTTGTACGCGGCGGCGGCCGTCGGTGCGGCGGACGCGGTGGTGGCTGTCGCCATCGTGGCGATACCGGCCACGGCCAGTGCCGCGGCTCCTGCGATGGCACGAGAACGCTTCATGGAAAACCCCCCGTTGGGTGAAGTGCGTCGCGTGGTCGTTTCACCGTGTTGGACAGCGTTCGGCCGTGGATGGTTGTATCGCGGCGGGAATTCGCGGTGCTCCCGCAGCAGTTGTCCAAAAACGGTGCCCGGCCGTCGCCGCGCACCGGAAAAGGCCGGTCCCCGGCGCCGCAGTGGCGCGCCGGGGACCGGCCGTAACGTGTGGGGTCAGTTGCCGTCCGCGAGGACCTTGAGGCGGGTGTACGAGCCGTTGAAGCGGTTCCGGTCGCCGACCACATGGCCCGAGGAGGTGTGCTGCCAGATGCTGTGGAAGTGCCAGCCGGCCGGCAGCGCGCCGACGGACGAGCCGTACCGCGGGATCCACAGCGGGTTCGTCCGGCCGAACTTCCCGGAATTGCCGGTGCACTTCTTCCACCAGTTGGTGGAGGTGTAAATGACCGCGTGGCGGCCGGTCTCCTCCCGGTAGGTCCGCACGAAGTCGCGGATCCAGCTGACCATCGCCCGGTGGCTCTTGCCGTAGCAGGTCGCGCCGTAGGGGTTGTACTCCATGTCGAGCGCGCCGGGCAGCGTCCTGCCGTCCCGGGACCAATCGCCGCCGTGGTCGGCGAAGTACCGCGCCTGGGAGCCCCCGCTGGAGTGGTCGGGCAGGGCGAAGTGGTAGGCGCCGTGGATCATGCCGGAGTTGTACGAGCCCCTGTACTGCTGCGTGAAGTACGGGTTCGTGTAGCTGGTCCCCTCGGTGGCCTTGACGTACGCGAAACGCACGCCGGACCTGCGCAGCGAGTGCCAACCGACCTTTTTGTTGTGGCTGGAGACGTCGACGCCGGACACGCCTCTTCTGGACGAGGCCCGCGCCCCGGAACCGCCGGCCACCGCCCGGTCGCCGCCCTCGTGGGCCATGATCGTGGACCCCATCCAGTCCTGCTCGGGGTGGGCGGGTCTCTTCTCGGCATCCGACGCCGTGGCGGAGCCGGGCAGCGCGAGGGGCAGAGCGAGCACGGAGAGAAGAGAAACGAGAGTTCCGGCCGCAAGAGGGACTGTACGGCGGGCCGGACCGGATCTGCGCAAGGGCATCGCATGCCTCCGAAGGCCTTCGGTTGAGTCAGGTTCGGCAGCTTTTGAGCAGAATCCTGCCGATAAGTGACATATACGCAGAACCGCCTGACTCTATGACCCAATGGCCCGTCAGTCCGCCGACCGGCTCTGCATCTCACTCGTCCGGCGGGCGGAAACGGTCACCCACGCCCCCGATGCGGGCCTCCGGGTCGCACGACAGAGCGAAGCGGGCCCCGGCACCAGCCAGGACCCGCTCCACCGCGCAGCGGCGAACGCGCCATTCCGCCGCTTCGCAAGCTGCTCTATGCCGAGCCTGCCGGCTCGCTTGTGTGGTCCGTCATGTCCCTCGCCTCATCTGGCTCGGCCGGCCTGGGGTGCCGGTGACGGCTCTTCCGCTCGGTCGGCTCAGTAGGCCGAGTCGACGTTGTCGATCGAGCCGTACCGGTCGGCGGCGTAGTTGGCCGCTGCGGTGATGTTGGCGATCGGGTCGGTGAGCTTATGGGGGGTGCCGGCGACGTGGTAGGCGTCGAAGGTGGGCTGGATCACCTGGAGGAGGCCCTTGGAGGGCACGCCGTTGATGGCGTTGATGTCCCAGTCGTTGACGGCGTTGGGGTCACCGGCGGACTCCCGCATGATGTTGCGGTGCAGTCCCTCGTAGGAGCCGGGGATGCCCTTGGCCTTCATGATGTCCAGGGACTCACGGATCCAGCCGTCAAGGTTGTTCGGGTACTCCTTGACGTCCTTGCGCTCGGCGGAGCGGTTGGCGGCCTGCTGGGCGCTGTGCTGCTTCTCGACGGCGGTGACCTTCACGTGGTCGGCGACCGAGGCGGTCACCGGACGGCTGGTCTTGGCGTCGTCCGCCTTTGCCGGCTGACCCTTCGCGCTGACGGGCTTGACCGCGGCGGGGGCGTGCTCAGAAGCGGCCTGAGCGGTGTCCGGGGCGGAGGTGAGGGCCAGGCCCGAGGTGGCACCCGCGGCGGCCAGGACGGCCACGGCGACCTTGTGGGTACGGGTGATGCGGGTGATACGGGCAGCGCGGGGCAGGGTGAAGCTGGGCATGCAGAGTGACCTCTTCCAGGTACTGGGGACGGGGAGGCGGCCTTTTTTGGCGGCGCGTAACGAACCGGAGGTCTTTGTTGCGTCCGCCTTGGGGCGTGACCCGCAAACTCGCTCTCGGTGCGTCGGAATCCATGGTTAACGCCGGTCCCGAATCGAGGCAATGGTGCTCTGTACTACTCATCTTCGTGAGATAAACCCGTATCCCGGAAGTGGTAAGCGTTTCCGGCGGCGTTGGCCCGGAATGGGCGCACGAGTATCAACTAGGCAGGGTCGTAAGTGACATACATCGCGTGCCTCGGGTCACCCGATAACACCCTCAAAGGCCGCTCGTACCCCGCCCATAAGTTGCCTGGTTCACACCGGATTTAGCGTCATCCGGCACCGGTTCGGGCACCGCTGGCAGCGAATTCAGCCGGATGCGGGGACGGCGGGGCGGGCCGGTAATCCGTAAATGTGGCGCAGGGCACTGTGGCGGCGCCCAAAAGGGCGGCAATTGTGCCCCGATTCACGATCGGCCACGGCCGGATTTCGCTGCGGTGCGGAGCAGGAGAAGGCCGGGTGGGCTCGGCCGTTGGTGAGAGCTCCGCTACGGCAATACGGCGGTGCCGCTGGTCCGTTCGCAGCAGCGCCCGGAGCTGTCGCATGACTCCGGGCCCGCCGCCCCGGAAGGTGGCAGCGCACACAGTCACCACTCACCGTAGGGACATTCATATGCTCCGTCGTATTTCCGTCGTGCTCACCGGCCTTCTCGTCACCGGCTTCCTCGCGACCGGTGCGGCCGCCGCGGCGCCGGTCGATGGCCGCCACCAGGACCGCCTCACGGCCAAGGAACGGCAGGGACTCCGGATCGCCGCCGAGGTTCTCGACACGCTCTTCGGCGAGGGCCTGCACCGGCACGACCGCTACTGACCGGCGGCGCCGGGCGTCAGAGCCCGGCGCCGGACGGCACATGGCAACGGCAGTGGCCCCACCCGCGGGATGCGGGCAGGGCCACTGCCGTTGCTGTGTTCGGGGCCGCGCGTGGCGCCCGGATCAGTCTGCTCCGACCGTCCTGACGGTCGCCTCTCCCCGGCTCAGTAGGCCGAGTCGACGTTGTCGATCGAGCCGTACCGGTCGGCGGCGTAGTTGGCCGCTGCGGTGATGTTGGCGATCGGGTCGGTGAGCTTATGGGGGGTGCCGGCGACGTGGTAGGCGTCGAAGGTGGGCTGGATCACCTGGAGCAGGCCCTTGGAGGGCACGCCGTTGATGGCGTTGATGTCCCAGTCGTTGACGGCGTTGGGGTCACCGGCGGACTCCCGCATGATGTTGCGGTGCAGGCCCTCGTAGGAGCCGGGGATGCCCTTGGCCTTCATGATGTCCAGGGACTCACGGATCCAGCCGTCAAGGTTGTTCGCGTAGCGCTTCGGGGCGTCCTTGTGAACCTTCGGGGCGGCCTTGGGGGCGGCCTTCGGCGCGACCAGGGCCTTGCGCTCGATGGAGCGGTTGGCGGCCTGCTCGGCGGTGTGGCTCTGCTTCTCGGCCGGGGCCGCCTTGAGGCCGACGGCGACGGAGGAGGCGACCGCACGGGCCTGCTTGCCGTCGTCGGACCGGTCCTTCGCGGTGAGCGGCATGCCGTTGGCGCTGACCGGCTTGACCGCGGCCGGCGCGTCGGCGGCCGTGGTGGTCTCGGCGTTGCCGGGCGCCGCGGTGAACGCCAGGGCGGCGGCGCAGCCCGCGCCGGCCACGAGTGCGGCGGAGACCTTGTGCGTACGGGTGAGGCGGGCAGCGCGGGGCAGGGTGAAGTTGGGCATGCGGAGGTGACCTCTTCCAGGGCTTGGTGGCGGGGGAAACGGCCTTCGGTTGGCGCGTGAGGACCGAGGGTCATTGCCGCGTTACGCCGCTCCGGCTGAGATCGCGGGCTCGTTCTCGGTGCTAACGGGAAACATGGTTAGCGCGGGCCCGGGATGGTGGCAAAGATGCCTTGTACTACCTATCTTCGTGAGATTGGGCGGAATGTCCGTTGTAAATGCCGAACATCGCGGTAAGCGCGGGGTGGGCCGCGACTAGGAATGCTCGTACGTGACGTACGTCGCGTGCCACGCATCACGCGGCCCGGGCACGGCATTCCGTTTCGCGGCACCGCGGAGTTGCCTGGCTCACACCTCGCGGGGGCGATTTCCGCGGCTGTTGCCGACGGCTCGGCAATGCCGAGGAGCGGCACCGTGCGCGACGCCCCCTATGGAGTCCATAGGGGGCGTGAGTATGCGGCGGTAAACGGGGAGGCGGGAATTCAGTCCGCCATCAGCTGCGCGGCGAGCTGCTCGATCCGTTCGTGCCAGGCGTCCAGCGCGGCCTCGGTATCGAAGTTCTGCGGGCCGGTCTGGGTGAGGATGAGCCGCGGGCCGTGGCCGGTGCCCCGGCCCAGCTCCCAGCGGACCGTGCCCTCCGGGTGCCAGCGGTACGCGAGCACCGCCGGGGCCGCGACCTCGGTGACGGGCCCGGCCGGCGCCTGCCGATTGGTGAAGCCCGCCGGCGCGGGCGCCCCGGCGGCGGGCTCGTCCCCCGAGGTCAGCGCGGCCCAGACGGTCTCGGTCGACCGTACGAGCTGACGCTCGAAACGGACCCGCGGCCCGTCCGCGGTGTCCTCGACCACCCCGCGCCCGAGGTCGAACTGCTCCAGATACGCCTCGTGCAGCTCACCCCTGTCCCGCTCGACATGCGGCGAGTCGCCGTCGAGCAGCTGTGACAGCGCGGTGAGGCACAGATGCCAGCCGGAGGCGAAGCTGGCGCCGCCGAACCGGTCGCCGAACGTGTGCACCAGGACCAGCAGTGAGCCGTCGCCATCCGGGGTGATCTCCCAGCGCAGATGGTCCTCGCCCCAGGTGAAGGCGAACAGCCGGGGCTCCTCGGCGTCGGTGACCGTGCCGGTCATGGCGATATCGCTCACCCCGGGCATGGCGAAGGTCATCGCGCCGCCGGGGCGGAGCTCCACGGTGACCTCGGAGGGGAACCACTGTCCGAGGTGCGCCGGGTCGGTGATCGCCGACCAGACCTTCGCGGGCGGATGGGCGAGTCTGCGCTCCATACGCAGTCGGTTGCGGCCGTCGCCGCTGGTGAGGGTGTCGGAGTGCGGGTTCATCGGGGGTCGTCCTCCATGGCGTCGAGGTGCCGTTCCAGGGCATCCAGGCGGCCGGTCCACAGATGCCGGTAGTGGGCGAGCCAGGCGTCCAGCTCCGCCAGGGGCTCGGGCCGGAGCTCGTACCAGCGGCGCTGAGCGTCCTGCCGGACCTGGACGAGCCCGGCCTCGCGCAGCACCCGGAGGTGCTTGGAGGTGCCGGGCTGGCTCAGCCCGAGCTGCTGCGTGAGCTCACCGACCAGTCGCGGGCGCTCCAGCAGCAGGTCGAGGATCTTGCGCCGGCTCGGCTCCGCGAGTACGTCGAACGGTAGGGGCATGCAGCCAGCATGCCACTCGGGTTATATAGCCGCAAGGGAATGATGTGGACCCGGGGGCTCACACGCAGGCCGGATCGGCCGGCGACGGCTCCTCGCGCACCACCGGCGCCAGGCAGGGCGCCGAGCTCAGCGGGCCGTCGGTGAAGAACCGGGCCGCCAAGTCCGCGACCTCCTGCGGGCGTTCGAGCACCACCCAGTGATCGGCATCGGGAATCGTCAGAAAGCGGCTGTCCGAGATGGTGGCCGCGAAGTCCCGCTGGCGGGCCGGGGAGGTCACCGTGTCGTGCTCGCCGCTGAAGACGAGGGTGGGGACGTCGGTGAGCCCGCCGGAGAAGTCCGGACGGTCCAGGATCCCGCGGCGCAGCGAGTCGAGCGCATGCCGGGAGTTCCGGGCCGCATGCAGCATCGAGCGCCGGACATAGCGATAGGCCAGCTTCCGGCGGGCGACGTGCCGACGGTCGTCGAGGCACATCAGGCCCTGGGCGACCAGGGTGGCGAAGGCCTCGTTGTCGCCCTCCGCGAGGTGGTCGGAAGCCCGCCGCCACAGCTCGACCTGGGCGTCGCTGATGTGGGCCGGCACCCCGCCGAGGGCGAGCCGTGCGATGCGCCCGGGAAACCGCCGGGCACACCCGTAGGCCAGACCTGCCCCGTACGAGAACCCGAAGAGGTTGATCCGCGGGACCTCCAGATCGTCGATGATCCGCTCGATCGCCGCGCACACGACATCGATGCTCGGCCCCGGGGGGAGCGGGTCAGCGCTGCCCATGCCCGGCAGATCGGCGGTGACCACGTCCGCGACCGGCCCCACGTGATCCTCCATCTGCGGCCAGCCGTACATCCCCTGGAGGGCGCCGCCCAGCACCAGAACGGGCTCGGTGATCCGCTCCGGCTGGCACAGCCGCCGGTAGGAGTAGGACACCCCGCGCACCGACAATGAACGGATCATTTCCTCGGACATGGCAGATTCCTTCTCGGGGCACCGGCGGGAGGGGCGCGCCGGCAAGGGCGCGCGGTGGCGGACAGGCCCTAGGGGGTGTCTCCGCGATCTCCGTGGGCCTGCGGACATCGAAGAGACCCCCGCTAGCGGGTCAGTACGAGCGCGGCATTGTGCCCGCCGAAGCCGAGCGACGTCTTGACCGCGCAGTCGAACGCCGCCTGCCGGGCCTCCTTGCGGACGATGTCGATGGGGATCCGCGGATCCGGTACCTCGAGGTTGGCGGTCGGCGGCACCAGCTGCTGTTCCAGGGCGAGCACGGTGAGCGCGGTCTCGATCCCGCCGGCGGCGCCCAGCGCGTGCCCGGTCATCGCCTTGGTCGAGGTGACCAGCGGATGATCGCCGAGGACCCGCCGCAGCACGGTGGCCTCGACGCGGTCGTTGACGACCGTCGAGGTGCCGTGCGCGTTGACATGGCCGACGTCCCGGCCCTGCACCTGCGCGTCCGCCAGCGCGCTGCGCAGCGCCCGCTCGATGCCGTTGCCCTCGGGGTCCGGGGCGACCGCCGCATAGGCATCGCTCGACGCGCCGTAGCCGCGGATGCGGGCACGGACGGGGGCCCGGCGGGCGCTCGCGTGCTCGGGCCGTTCCAGTACGAGGAGCCCGGCGCCCTCGCCGACCACGAAGCCGTCCCGGCCCGCGTCGAAGGGGCGGCAGGCGGTGGCCGGGTCGTCCCGGCGGGTGGAGACCGCCTTCATCTGGCAGGCGCTGGCGATCAGCAGCCGGGACAGCACCGACTCCGCGCCGCCGGCGATGGCGATATCGCAGACCCCGGCGCGCAGCAGCTGGTGTGCGGTGCCCACGGCGACCGTGCCGGAGGAGCAGGCCGTCGCCACGCCCATGCTGGGACCCTGCGCGCCGAGGTCCATACAGACGCTGCTCGCGGCACTGTTGACGACGGTCAGCGGGGCGAGCTTGGGGGAGACCCGGCGGGCGCCGCGCCCGGCCATCGCGACATGCTGCTGGTCGTAGAAGGGCAGCCCGCCGTGCGCGGAGCCGATGACCACCGCGACCCGGCTGCTGTCCCAGGACTCCGGGTCCAGCCCGGCATCGGCGACGGCCTCCCGGGCGGCGATCACCGCGAGCTGCGAGAAGCGGTCCATCAGCCGCTGAGTGGCCACGCCGAGCAGCTCGGTCGGGTCCAGATCCGCGATGGTGTACATGAAGTCGCAGGGCAGATCGGCGAGTTCTTCCTGGTGGCTCACGCCGCCGGGCACGGTTTCCTGGGTGACGGTGTGCCAGGTGGCCTTCGCCCCCACGCCCGCCGCGGTCACCAGTCCCAGTCCTGTCACGGCCGCGGAGAACGGCTCCTGGCGGGCCGTCATGCCGGCACGTTGCCGTCGACGGCCGTCACCAGCTGGCCCACGGTGTTCCGCGGGGTCAGCGACACCTCGTCGAGGTCGATGTCCAGTCGCTCCTCGATGAGGACGCGGAGCTCCTCCAGGGCCAGGGAGTCCAGGCGCAGGCTGCGCAGCGGAGTCTCATCGGTGATGTCGGCGGGGGAAACCCCGAATCGTTGGACCAGCAAGGTGTTGACAACTTCTGCCGCGTTCACGTGGCGCTCCTCCGCTTGTCGTAGGCGATGCTGCCAACCGCGTCGTGGGCGGGATATCACCGGCGGCTCCGGCTGGTTTGACCACCCTTTATACGCCTTTGTCCCGATGACTCCCCAACCTTGGTAGCTCAATGGGGTGATGAGCGACCGGGGTGGACAACGTGTCCGCACCTCGCCTTGCGGACACCGCGGAAAGCACCTACGTACGTAACGCCGCGGGCCACCGAGAGGTACGGGGCGAAGGCCGGCGGACTCGGGGAGCGTCCGGGGTCAGGCCTCGTCGAGGGCGCTCGTCACCCGGCCCAACAGGCTCTGGAGCGTGCGCAGTTCCTCGATCGTGAGGCCGGTCGCGGCCAGCATCCTGCGGGGGACCGGCAGGGCCTGTTCGCGCAGCTCGTCGCCGGACGGGGTGAGGTGGATGGTGACCGACCGCTCGTCCTCGGTGCTCCGTTCGCGGCGGACCAGACCGGCCGACTCCAGGCGCTTGAGCAGCGGGGAGAGGGTTCCGGAGTCCAGCCGGAGCTGTTCGCCGATGGTTTTGACCGGCTGGGGGCCGTGCTCCCACAGGACCAGCATGACCAGGTACTGGGGGTAGGTCAGGCCCAGACCCTTGAGGGCGTCCCGGTAGACGCCGCCGAAGGCGCGCGAGGCGGCGTGCAGGGAGAAGCAGACCTGGTGGTCGAGGCGGAGCAGTTCGGCGTCGGGTACCGGGGGCCTGGTCGCAGGGGTCATGGCCCCAGGTTAGCCCGCCGAGTCATTTAGTTGTGCACAACTGAGTTGCGTGCAATTTAGATGTGTGCGACGGTGTGGGACATCGGGCGGCCGGGGAACGGCCGCCGCGCTACCGAAGGGGAACCGTGATGGACGCGCTGTACACCGCTGTCGCCACCGCCAATGGCCGTGAGGGCCGGGCCGTCAGCTCCGACGGCCGGATCGACCTGGCCCTGGCCATGCCTCCCGAGCTCGGCGGCAACGGCGCCGGCACCAATCCGGAGCAGCTCTTCGCCGCCGGATACGCGGCCTGCTTCGCCAGCGCGATGGCCAATGTCGGCCGGCAGATGAAGATCGACACCAAGGACGTCTCGGTCACCGCCGAGGTCTCCATCGGCAAGGACGACACCGGTTTCGGCCTGGGCGTCGTCATGCGGGTGGAGCTGCCGGAGACCCTCGCGGGCGAGACCGGCCGGCAACTGGTCGAGGCGACGCACCAGTACTGCCCGTACTCCAAGGCCACCCGCGGCAACATCGAGGTCGAGCTGGTCATCGAGTAGCGGCGCGCCGCCCGGCGGACGGACCCGGCCGGGGTGCGGGGGCCGGTCCGCCGGGCGGGGACGGCTCAGGAGATGTGCGGGGCGCCGCGGCGCGCATGGCCGCGGATCAGCCCGGCGTAGTGCCGGCCGCTGTCCTTGAGGGTGCGGACCTGGGTCTCCCGGTCGACATGGAACAGGCCGAAGCGCTGGTCGTAGCCGTAAGCCCATTCGAAGTTGTCCATCAGTGACCAGGCGAAATACCCGGCGAGCGGGGCACCCTTGCGGGCCGCGCGGGCGCAGGACGCCACATGCCGGTGCAGATAGTCCGTGCGCTCGGGGTCGGCGACGGTGCCGTCGGGGCGGAGCACGTCCGGGTAGGCGGAGCCGTTCTCGGTGACATACAGCGTGCGTGCCCCGTATTTGTGCGTCAGCCGCAGCAGCAGGGTCTCGATGCCGGCCGCGTCGATCTCCCAGTCCATGCCCGTACGGGGGACCTGTGGCCGGCGCATCGGGCGGGCGAACGGGGGTGGGCCGTCCGGATCGGCGGTGACCACGGCCGGGAAGTAGTAGTTCAGCCCCAGCCAGTCCAGTGGCCGGGCGATGGTCTCCGCGTCACCGGCGCGCTCCGGCAGCGGCACGCCGTACAGCTCGCGCATGTCCGCCGGGAAGCCGCGGCCGTGCACCGGATCGAGCCACCAGCGGTTGGTGTGCCCGTCCATCCGCCGGGCCGCCGCGGCATCGGCCTCGGACCCGGTGGCGGGCTCGACGGTGCTGAGGTTGTTGACGAGGCCGACCCGGGCGTCCGGCGCCGCTGACCGGATCGCCTGGACGGCCAGACCGTGCCCGAGCAGCAGGTGGTACGAGGCGCGGACCGCCGCGGTGAGATCCGTGTGGCCGGGCGCCATCCGGCCTTCGAGATGGCCGATCCAGGCCGAGCACAGCGGCTCATTGAGCGTGGCCCAGTGGGAGACGCGGTCGCCGAGCTTCCCGGCGACCACGGCGGCGTACGCCGCGAAGTGCTCGGCGGTCTCCCGCACGGGCCAGCCGCCCCGGTCCTGGAGGGCCTGCGGCAGATCCCAGTGGTAGAGGGTGACGAAGGGGGCGATGCCCGCTTCGAGGAGCCCGTCGACCAGCCGGTCGTAGAAGGCCAGGCCCGCGGCGTTGACCGGGCCGTCCCCGGCCGGCCGGATCCGCGGCCAGGCGATCGAGAACCGGTAGGCGCCGACGCCCAGTTGACGCATCAGGCCGATGTCCGCGCGCCAGCGGTGGTAGTGGTCGCAGGCCCGGTCACCGGTGTCGCCGTTGTCGGTCATTCCCGGGGTGTGGGCGTAGGTGTCCCAGATGGACGGGCCGCGGCCGTCCTCGGCGACCGCTCCCTCGATCTGGTACGCCGATGTGGCCACGCCCCAGGCGAAGTCGTCCGGCAGGGCGGCGAAGTCGATCCGGTCGCTCACGGAGGTCCTTTCGGCAAGGGTCATTTGACGGCTCCGGCGGTGAGCCCGGCCACCAGATAGCGCTGGAGCAGCAGGAATCCGGCGACCACCGGGACGCTGACGACCAGGGAGGCGGCCATCACCTGGTTCCAGTAGACGTCGTTCTGCGTGGCGTAGCCCTGGAGGCCGACCGAGAGCGTGCGGGTGGTGTCGTTGGTCATGACGGACGCGAAGAGCACCTCGCCCCAGGCGGTCATGAAGGCGTACACGGCGACCGCGATGATCCCCGGCAGCGCGGCCGGCACCACGACGCGGAAGAGCGCACCGAGCGGACCGCAGCCGTCCACATACGCGGCCTCGTCCAGCTCGCGCGGCACCGAGGCGAAGTAGCCGGTCAGCATCCAGAGGGAGAAGGGCAGGGAGAACGTCAGATAGGTCAGCACCAGCCCGCCGCGGGAGCCGTAGAGGGCGACACCGGTGGTGTTGCCGATGTTGACGTAGAGCAGGAAGAGCGGGAGCAGGAAGAGGATGCCCGGGAACATCTGCGTGGACAGGACCGTGACGGTGAAGATCCGCTTGCCGCGGAAGTGATAGCGGCTCACCGCGTAGGCCGCGAAGACCGCGACGAGCACCGAGCAGACGGTCGCCGAGCCCGCCACGATCAGCGAGTTGAGGAAGTACCGGGCCAGCGGCACGGTGTGCCAGATGTCGAGGTACGGACGGAAGGTCAGCTCGCTCGGCAGCCAGCGGAAGGCGCCCGAGACGTCCTCCAGGGGCTTGAGCGAGCTGCTGAGCATCACGTACACGGGGAGCAGTACGAAGCCGGTCAGCGCGGTGAGGAAGATCCGCCGGGTCCAGAGGAAGCTGCGGGGCGGAGCGGTGGGGGAGCGCCTGCGGCCGCCGGGGCGGGGCGCGCGGGCAGTGGGGCTACGCATCGGCGGCTCTCCTTCCGCGCGAGGTGGCCAGGAGGTAACCGGCCGTCACCACCAGCAGGAAGAGCAGCAGCAGGACGGACATGGCCGAGCCGGTACCGAAGTTCCAGGTGACGAAGGAGGACTGGTAGATGTGGATGGACAGCAGGTCAGCGGCCTCCGGGGCGGCCTTGCCGAACAGCACATAGGGCGTGTTGAAGTCGTTGAAGCTCCAGAGGAAGAGCACCAGCAGCAGCACCTGGTTGATGGGCCGTAAGGACGGCAGGGTGATCCGCCGGATCTGCCGGACGAGGCCCGCGCCGTCGAGCGCCGCCGCCTCGTAGAGGTCCTTCGGGATGCTCTGGAGCGCGGCCATCACCACGAGGAACGCGAACGGCCAGGTCTTCCAGACGGAGACCACGAGCAGCGCGGTGAAGCTGTTGTCACCGAGCAGCCAGAAAGGCCGGTCGCCGGTCAGCCCCAGTTGATCGTGCAGTACGTGATTGACCAGGCCGTTGTCCCGCTGGAAGAGGAAGGCCCAGGTGATGACCGCGGCGTAGACCGGCAGGGCGTACGGCGTGAGGAAGAGGGCCCGCAGCAGGCCGCGGCCGCGGAAGTTCTCCTGGAGGAAGATCGCGGCCGCGGTGCCGAGGAGCCAGCACAGGCCCACCGTCAGCACGCTGAACGCGCAGGTGACGACGAACGAGTGCAGCAGCGTGGCACCGGCCGGGGCATCGAAGTCCACGGTGACGCGGTAGTTGCCCAGCGCCTTCCAGGGGGCGTCGCCCCAGTGGGCGATGTGGAGCTGGGTCAGTTCCTTGAAGCTCATCACGATGCCGATGACCATCGGGACGAGGTGGACCAGCAGCTCCAGAAGCAGCGCGGGAAGCAGCAGGAGAGAGGGCAGGCCGAGGCGGCGCAGCCGGGCGCGGCCCCTCATTGCGCCATCTGCTGCTGGGCCTTGGCCAGCCGCGCCTTGACCGAGGCGGTGGTCACCGGGTGGCCGGCGGCCGCGTCGGCGAACAGGTCCTTGACGGCGGTGCCGACGGACGTCTCGAACTGGGACTCCTCGGCGATCTGGGGCAGCGGCGCGGCGCTCCTGGTGAGCGTTTCGCGCAGCACCTTGGTGTCCTTGCGGTCGAAGGCCGGATCCCGCTGGGCGGCCCTGACGGGCGGGATGGAGCCGTAGGTCTTGTTGAGCAGCCGCTGTTCGGTGTCGCTCGTCATGAACTGCACGAATTTCCGCGCGCCCCGGAGATTGCGGGTGTTCTTGAAGACGGCGATATTGATGCCCGCGAGCATGGAGTTGATCTGCCGGCCGGTGCCGGGCGTGCCGGACGGGACGGGGACCGGCGCGACGCCCCAGTCGCCGGGCTTCATTCCGTCGGCGCTGAAGGTGGTGGCCGCGGCCTGCCAGAGCACCATCGCGGTCCGGCCGGTGGCGAAGTCCCGGAGCGACTGGTTCTGTCCGTACTCCGCGTTGCCCGGGGCGATGATCTTGTCCTTGGCCATGAAGTCGATGTACTGCTTGACCGCCGCGACCGCGCCGTCCGAGGTGAAGGCGGGCTTGCCGGCGGCGTCGAAGAAGTCCGCGCCGTGCTGCTTGCCGAGGGTGAACGCCTGGTGGACGTTGTTGGTCAGCTGACCGCCCTCGGCACCCAGGCCCCACTTGCCGTCCCTGGCGATCCGCTTGCCGTCCGCGACCAACTCGTCCCAGGTGGCCGGGGGTTCGCTGATCCCGGCCTCCTGGAACATCCGCTTGTTGTAGTAGAGCGCGTAGGCCAGTGAGTAGAGCGGTACCGCGGCCGGGTCCTTGCCCGCCGCTCCCGTCGCGTCCAGCGCCGGCGCCAGGAACCGGTCGCGTCCGCCGATCGCCGCGAAGTTCTTCCGGTCCCAGGAGAGCAGCGCACCGGTCGCCTGGAGCGAAGCGGACCAGGTGTTGCCGATGTTGAGCACATCGGGGCCCTGGCCCGAAGTGGTGGCGGCCAGGATCCGGTTGAGCAGCTCGGGCCAGGGGATGACCTCCAGCTTGACCTTGATCCCGGTCCGCTGCTCGAACTTCTTCAGCTCGGGGCCGAGGATCTTCTTGTCCGCCTCGACGTTCGGCCCCTGGTTGGACGCCCAATACGTCAGCGACCGGGGGGAGTCGGCACTGCCACCGCCGCCGAAGTCCGACCCACCGCCACAGCCGGCCGCCACGGCGGCGAGTGCGGTCACGGTGGCGGTGACGGTCGCGGCTCGGAGTACGCGCATGACGGATACGCCTCTCTCTGAGGAGTCCGAAGGCCGGCCATGTTCCGTTCCTGAACAGCCTCATGGCTTAACTTAGGGTGTGAGTTAAAGCCCGGAGGAAGGGCGCGTCAAGAGAGCGAAAACCGGCAGCCGGCCGGCCGGGAGGGGAACCAGATGGCCGAACGCACCCAACGGACCGTGCGTGACCTGCGCAGGGCCAATCGCACCGCGGTGCTGCAACGGCTGTATGCCGACGGTCCGATGAGCCGGCAGGAACTCGGCCCCGCGACGGGTCTCAGTTCTGGCTCCGTCAGCAATGTGGTCGCCGAACTCACCGCGGACGGACTGCTGGAGGAGGCCGGCGTGGTCGGCTCCGACGGCGGCCGCCCGCGCACCCTGCTACGTGTCGCCCCGGGGAGCGGCTCTCTGATCGGGGTGGACGTGGGCGAGACCCGGGTCAGGGTCGAGCTCTTCGACCTCGCCATGGGCGAACTGGCCCGCGCGGACCTCCCGCTGCGGCACCACGGCTACGACGTGGACCTGGTCGTCCGCCATGTCGCCGACGGCATCGCGACCGTGCTACGGGACAGCGGGGCGCCGCCCGGCCGGCTGCTCGGTGTCGGCGTCGGCGTCCCCGGCATCCTCGACCGCAGCCGGCCCGGCGGCGCGGTCGTGCACGGCCAGACCATCGGATGGGACGCCGTCCCGCTGGAGGAGCTGCTGCACCGCAGTGTCGAACTCCCGCCCGGAGTGGGCTTCTTCCTCAGCAACGGCGCCAAGGCCCTCGGCCAGGCCGAGATGTGGTTCGGCGGCGGCCGCGGCGCCCGGAACGCGGCCATCGTGCTCTTCGGCTCCGGCGTCGGCGCCTGCCTCGTCACCGACGGCGTCATCGACGGCGGGGCACGCGACAGCGCCGGGGAGTGGGGACATCTGACGGTCAGCGTCCGCGGCCGGCGGTGTCGCTGCGGTGCCCGCGGCTGCCTGGAGGCGTACACCGGATCCGAGGCGCTGCTGGAGCGCTGGCAGGAGGCGGGCGGCCAGCCGCCCGCGGACGCCGACGAGGAGACGGCGCTCGCGGCCCTGGTCGCCGCCGCCCACCCACCGGAGGGCGGTCCGGCCGCTGACCCGGTCGCCCGCACCGTCCTGGACGAGACCGCGGAGTACCTCGGCGCGGGCATCTCCGGCCTGATCAACCTCTTCAGCCCCGAACGGGTCCTCATCGGCGGCTGGGCGGGCCTCCAGCTCGGCCCGCACCTCCTCCCCGCCGTCCGCGCCCATGCCACCGCCTACTCGCTGGCGCACCCCGCCGCCCGGGTCACCATCGACCTCGGCACGCTCGGCCCCGACGCCGTCACCGTCGGCGCGGCGACCCTGCCGCTGGCTTCCTTCTTCGCCAACGGGGGCCGGCCGCGCGCCGCCCCGGCCCCCGGACCGGGGGAGCGGGTGACGGTGCCGGGGTGGCGGACCGCACTGGAGGCGCGGGCACGGGCGGGGCGGGGCTGACGGGCGCGCGCGGGGCATGCCTGACGGGGTGTGGCGGTGCGGCGCGCTGACCCGTCCCCGAGCCCGCGGGACGGGAGGCCGGGCCGTCGGACGCCGTCCGGCCGGACGCTCCGACGGGTGAGCCCGCTACCCCGCGCCCTCAGGCGTCATCGGCCGCGTACACCCGCTCTCCCCCGACGAAGGTCTGCAGCACCCGGGTCGCGGCGATCTCCTCGTCGGCGCCGTCGAACGGGTCGCGGTCGAGCACCACCAGGTCGGCGAGCTTCCCCGGCTGGATGGTGCCGGTCTCGTCGAGGTGGTTGGCGTAGGCGCTGCCGGCCGTGTACGCGGCGAGCGCCGCACCCAGGTCGATGCGCTGCTCGGGCAGGAAGGCCGGCGCCGACGGCGGGTCCTCCGGCGCCCGGCGGTTGACCGCGACATGCAGTGCGGCGATCGGGTCGGGGGAGCTGACCGGCCAGTCGCTGCCCGCCGCCAGGGTGGCGCCGGAGCGCAGCAGATCACCGAACGGGTACTGCCAGGCGGCGCGCTCGGGCCCCAGGAAGGGAATGGTCAGCTCGTCCATCTGCGGCTCGTGGGCCGCCCACAGCGCCTGGATGTTCGCGGTCGCCCCGAGCCGGCGGAAGCGCGGGATGTCCTCGGGGTGCACGACCTGGAGGTGGGCCAGGTGCGGCCGGGTGTCGCGCAGCCCGTTCGTCCGCCGGGCCGCCTCGACGGCGTCCAGCGCCTCGCGTACGGCCCGGTCGCCCAGGGCGTGGAAGTGCACCTGGAAGCCTTCCGCGTCCAGCTCGGTGACGTAGCTCCGCAGCGCCTCGGGGTCGATGAAGGAGATGCCGCTGTTGTCGGAGGCACAGCCGCAGGCGGTGAGGTAGGGGGTGAGCATGGCGGCCGTGTGGTTCTCGGCGATGCCGTCCTGCATGATCTTGACGCTGGTCGCCCGCAGTCGCCCGGCCGTCAACTCCGCCCGTCGCGCGATGAGTTCGGGGATCTGCTCCGCCCCACGGGCCCGGTCCCACCACAGCGCCCCGGTCACCCGCGCGGTCAGCTTCCCGTCGCGCCGGGCGGCCACATACGCGGGGGTGACGTCGGGCATCCCCGGGGCGTAGCCCAGCATCGCGTCCTGCCAGGCGGTCACTCCGTACCCGTGGAGGAGTCGCTGGGCCCGGAGCAGCCCCTCGGTCTGCTCGGCGACCGTGGGTTCCGGGATCAGGCCGGCCACCAGCTGCATGGCGCCTTCCTGGAGCATGCCGGTCGGCCGGCCGTCGGCGTCCCGCTCGATCCGCCCGTCGGCCGGGTCCGGCGTACGGTCGGTGAGCCCGGCCCGCTCCAGGGCACAGGAGTTGGCCCAGCCGCCGTGGTGGTCGCGGTTGACCAGGAACACCGGGCGGTCGGGGACCAGCGCGTCCAGGAACTCGCGGGTCGGTGTGCCGCCGGGGAACGCCTCCATGGACCAGCCGCCGCCGGTGATCCAGGCCGCCTCCGGATGCGCCGTCGCGTACGCGCTGATCAGTTCGCGGTACGCCTCGGCCGTCACCGCCGCGCTCAGATCGCACAGCGCCAACTCCCGCCCGCCGCCGACCGGATGGACATGCGCGTCCTGGAAGCCGGGGATCAGCAGCTTGCCGTGCAGATCGACGATCTCCGTGGCGGGCCCGATCAGCGGGCGGACCTCCTCCTCGTGCCCGACGGCGAGGATGCGGTCGCCGCGCACGGCCACCGCGCTCGCCCGCGTACGCGCGGAGTCGACGGTGTGCACGGGACCGGAGAGGAAGACGAGGTCCGCGGGGCCGCCGTCGGCGGAGCCGGGGGTGCGGGCGTCCGGGGTGGTGCTGAGGTCCATGGGGTGGCTGCTCCAGTGGTGTGGGGAGTGTGGTGGAGGGAGAAGGGGCTCGGTGGCTCGGTTACAGGGGTTGTTTCGGGTGATCAGCCCTCCACGGGGTTCGGGAGCGGGCCGCCGTCCCCGTCCATCGGCAGGGCGATCGCATCGGCGTCCGTTCCCTGGCCGGTGCGGAAGTACGGGGCGCGGCGTACCCACTTGGCCCAGGCGGCGGTCGCCAGGCCGGCCAGGATGAACAGGGCGGGGAGCAGCAGCATGAACCAGCCGTTGTCCGGGCTCAGCTCGAAGTGGTCGCTCATGGTGGCGTAGTCCCAGACGAGATACCCGCCGAGACCGAACAGTGCCAGCGCACTCGCCGCCGGAACGACCACGTCCCGGAGCGCGCGCACGGCTCCGGCGCGCAGGCTGTCCCGGAAGCGCACCGCGCAGGCGAGCGCGGTGAGTCCGTAGTAGAGGGCCACGGTCAGACCGATCGAGTTGACGGCCGTGAGGATCATGTCGTTGAGCTTGGGGATGCCGACCGCGAGCACGGCGAGCAGCGCCGCGATGGCCATGATCAGCAGGGTGCCCACGGCGGGGGAGCCGTAGCGCGGGTGCACGCGCTGCCACACCGGGCCCAGCGTCCGGTCGCGGGCCATGGCCAGCGCGCCACGGGCGGTGGGGATGACGCTCGACTGGAGCGAGGCGAAGGCGGAGCACATCAGGGCGGCCAGGGGCAGCGAGGCCCAGGGTTCCGGGGCCAGGGCGCCGCCGAGGAAGGTGAGCGCCTGCGGTCCGTTGTGCAGGAGTTCCCCGGTGCTCATCACCCGCTGGAACGCGAGCGCGCCGACGAGGAACAGACCCATCATCACCACCAGCGCGATCAGTCCGCCGCGGGCCGCGTCGGTGGAGTTGCGGGTCTCCTCATTGACGCTGAACGCGGCGTCCCAGCCCCAGTAGAAGAACACCGCCAGCACCATCCCCTGGGCCACGGCTTGCAGTGAGCCGATTTCGAAGGGGTTGAGCCAGGACAGCGAGAACGGCTGGTCGCCGATGATCAGCGCATAGCCGCAGAAGACCAGCAGCACCGCGTACTCGAAGATCAGCAGCCCCATCTGGAGCCGGGTCGCGGCCCGCACGCCCGTGATGGCGGTGACGGTGACGACGACCAGTGCGGCCAGGCCCACGGCGGTGCTGATACCGGTCGAGGCCGGATCCAGCCGGAGCCCCCACACGCTGTACAGGCCCAGTTTGTTGAGGAACTGGAGGACGACGGAGCCGGTCACCGCCCCCGTGTACGCCATGAAGATCACGTTGCCGACCAACACCACCCAGCCGGTCAGGAATCCGGGCCAGGGGCCGATCGACCGGCCCACCCAGGTGTAGCCGCTGCCGCAGTTCGGCTCGCTGCGGTTGAGCCGGGCGTACGAGAGCGCGATGCCGAGGATGGGCACGAAGGCCAGCAGCAACAGGGCGGGCGTCTGCCGGCCGGCGTACGCGGCCAGGGTGCCCATACCGATGCCGATGCTGGTGGTCGCTGCGGTGCTCGACGCGGCGATCGCCACCCCGTCCTTCACACCCAGTGAGCGGCGCATGCTCGGTGGGCCGGGGTCCTGCTGCACTGCGGAAGGCATGGCACTCACTCCTTGGACGGGCGGGCCGGGCCGGTCTCGGCCGGACCTGGGGGGAACGGGGAGGTGCGGGGGGGTGGCGGAGCAGGGCGGCGCGGGCCGGGCCCGGGATCGGGGCCAGGCCGCGTCGTACGGAAGGGGGTGGTGCGGGATGCGGCACCGCGGTGGTCCGTGTATGTCCGCCGATGAAACAGGCCGTTGATTCTTGTGTCAACGGTGTTGACGTAACCTGGTGATTAACTGGCTCCGAGAACGGCCCGGGGGCCGGGGCGAAGCGAGGCGGAGGGGTACGGCGTGGCGGAGAGCGAGCGCGTCCCGGTCGAGCGCAAGCGGCGCCGGCCGACCAGTTCAGGCGTGGTCCTGTCGGCCGACCTCATCATCGACGCGGCATGTGAACTCATCGATGCCCAGGGGGCGCAGGCCTTCACCGTGCGCAAACTCGGCGCGGCGCTGGGCGCCGACCCCTCCGCGGTCTACCGCTACTTCCGCAACACCGAGGACCTGCTGCTGGCGCTGGCCGACCGGCTCATCGGCGAGTCCATGGCCGACTTCGCACCCGGCGGCGACTGGGCCGCCGATCTGCGCGACCTCGCACTGCGGGCCTACCGTTCCGCGCTGCGGCACCCGCAGATCGCGGTGTTCAGCACCGTGCGGGTCACCGGCCGGCCCCATGAGCAGCGCGCCGTCGACACGGGCGTCGGTCTGCTGCTCCAGGCCGGCTTCGACGACGCCACCGCCGTCCGGCACTACCACGCCCTCGTGGACACCGCCCTCGGTCACGCGGCCGTGGACGCCGGTGTCCTGCGGCTGGCCCCCGCCCAGCGCGCGGCGGACGAACAGGCCTGGCAGGACGCGTACGGCAATCTGCCCGCGGACGAGTACCCCAGCCTGCACCGCGTACGGGAGCAGCTGCCGCTCATGGGGGGCTCGGCCGTCGAGCCGGCGCTCGATCTGCTCATCGCGGCCATGCGGCAGGAGGCGGCGGAGCGCTCGCGATAACGGGATGATCCGGGCATTCCGCCCGCCCCGGTGCCACCATGAGGCATGCCCTTTCCATGGCCGAGGCAGCTCCGGGGGCGACGGGAACTGAGTCGCGTCCTGGTGCTGATCCCGGTCGGGATCATCGTGGCGGTCTGCACCATCGACGTCCTCGCGCCGCCGGACATCCACCTGGGGCCCCTGCTCGTCGCGGCTCCCGCGATCACCGCGGCCTTCGCCGGGCCACGGCTGACGGCGGCGATCGGTGTGCTGGCGGTGGCCGCCCAGGTGTTCATCGGCATCGCGCGCCATGTGCTGTTCACCGAGAACCTGGAGGCCCAGATCGCCGCGCTGGTGGTGGTCTCCGCGCTGGTCGTGCTCTTCACCGTCGTCCGGGACCGTAACGAGCGACGGCTCACCCGGAGCCGCTCGGTGGCCGGGGTCGCCCAGCAGGTCCTGCTCCGGCCGCTCCCCGCGCGCAGCGGCTTCCTGGAGATCGCGTCCCTGTATCTGGCAGCCGAGGAGGAGGCGGAGATGGGCGGTGATCTGTTCGCGGCCGCCCGCACCACCAGCAGCACCCGACTGATCATCGGCGATGTCCGGGGCAAGGGGCTGCCCGCCTACAGCCATGCCGCCCTGATCCTCGGCGCCTTCCGCGCGGCCGCCCACCGCGAGGCCACCCTGCCCAGACTGGCCATCCACCTCGACGGCGCCGTCCGCTGGGACAGCAGCCAGTGGCGCCACGCACCGGGGGGCGAAGGCATGGCGGACGCGACGGCCGACCCTGCCTCGGACGTCGGCCCCGCCTCTGACGCCGGCCCCGCCCCGGACGCCGGCCCCGTCTCCGCCGCCACGGAGGCCGCACCCGGCCCCCTCATCGACACCGACGAGACCTTCGCGACCGTGATCCTGCTGGACATCCCCGACCACCGGCCCGTCGTGGACGCCATCACCTGCGGCCACCCGCCCCCGCTGCTGCTGGCCGACGGGCGGGTGCGCACCCTGGCGGCGGACCGGCCCGCGCTGCCGATCGGGCTCAGTGCTCTGCCCGGCGCCCCCGACTACGAGGTCGAGAGCTTCCCCTTCGAGCCCGGAGAGCTGCTGCTGCTCTACACGGACGGGGTGAGCGAGGCCCGCGACGACAGGGGCACGTTCTACCCGCTGGCCGAGCGCGCCAGGGCCTGGAGCGGCTTCGGCCCGCAGCAGGTGCTGCGGGCCCTGCGCACCGACCTGCTGGCACATACGAACGGCCGGCTGGGCGATGACGCCGCCGCGGTCGCGGTACGACGCCTGCCCGCCCGGCCGTCGGACGGTGGAGTTTCAGGCGCCCGCAAGGGATCACGGGACAGCCCTTAGCGCCGCTCGCCGCCCAGGCAGTCACCACAGTTGTCGGGGCATGGATACCTCCTGGGAGAGGGGTGGAGGCCCGAGCACGGCCCGGCCGGGGGCGCGTCAACAGGGCCGCTGACCCCCGCGCCCCGACGGGCAGCCTATTTGATGCGGATGAATTTCCTCACGCCATGAATTCCCGAACGTATCGGGCATATCGTGATGAATATTCCGCCAGCTATTCCGAATTACCCCTCTCTATGCCCCTTCACCTCATCACGCTCTGTCACCACACCTCCCCTCCGTCGCCCCCCTCCCCAGGCCCGCCCCCTCTGACGCTTCCTCAGTGCCGCCCCGCTTGATAGACACGTCCGAATCATCCGCAAGTGGCATGGGACGCGCACCATGAACGACCGCAACACCTCGGAACCCCGGATACCGGAACACCGGACATTCGAGTTCGACCTCACCGCGCACGAAACCCAGCGGCGGACCGAGGTCCTCGCGGCGCTGGGCGACACCTGGGACCCGATCGCGGTGATGGAGGGCGAGGCGGACGCGTACCGGCTCCTCTACTCCGGCCTGGACGCGGAGCAGCAGGCCACCTACGACGCGCTGGTCGCCGCCGGGGTGCTGCCGGCCTCCGGTCAGGGCTGAGCATGCTGCCGCTCGACCCCACCGCCGATATCGGCCGCCGGGCCTGGGTCCCCTGCCCCGGCTGCCAGGATCACCGGGACTGCGGAACCTGCCTCGACGGCCGCACCTGCGCCGACCACTGGCGCTACCTCCTGTCGAACAAGGGCAGTGTGCTGCATCTCCAGTGCCCCAACTGCACCCACCTGTGGGCCTGGCAGTCGGGCTTCGGAGCCGGCGGCCGTACGGACGGCTGACGGTCGACGGCTGAGGCGCGACGATCGGCCGACGACCGACGACCGACGACCGACGACCGACGACCGACGACCGACGACCGACGACCGACAGCCGAGGCGCCGCCCGCCTCCCCTCCCGTCGCTCCGCCCCTGTTACGCCAGGCGTCGTATCGCCTCCTGATAGGCCGTTTCGAGCGCCTTGTCGGCCGCCACGGCACGATCCGGCCGCACCCCGACGCCCTCCCAGTTGGTGCCCGTGACGGCATTGATCGTCCGGGCCGTCGGGACCGTGACGGTGATGTGCGCGGTCACCGGATGCCGCTCGGTGGGGTGCGCCCCGCCCCTGGTCGTCTCACCGACCAGCTCGGCACGGCCGAGCGCCTGCAAGGTGTACGCCACGTCCTCGCCGCCCGAGAACGTGGTCGCGCTGGTGAGGACGTACACCGGCCGGCCGAGATAGCGCGGCGCGGGCAGCTGCGACAGGGTCCAGAACTGCCGCGTGGAGTCGGTGGGGCGGTGGTAGAAGTCGTTGAGGTGCACCTGATCGTCCGGGAAGAAGTAGCTGCACCACATCGCGCCCCCCGCGGGCGAGCCGCCCCGGCACTCCCGCAGATCGAGAATCAGGGCGCGGGGGTGGGCAACCAGTTCCATGGCGGCGCCGATCGCCCGGGCCCCTTCGCCCGCGTCGGCGATCCACCGGATATCCAGGCAGCCGATATTGCCGTCGAGCTGCTCGACCCTCCGGATGCCCTGGTTCTGCTCCTGCAGCAGTGCGAGGAAGGCGCGACCCGCGGCAGCGTCCTCGGGCTCGGTGGACTGCGGCTCGTCCTGCCACAGCAGCCTGAGGTGTCGGTCCGGGCAGACTTCCTGAAGATGCGCGGTCACCGCCTCGCAGAGCGCGGCCCCGCCCAGCGCGTCGTACGCACCGGTAGCCAGCCGGGCACGGATCGCCCGGTCGACCTCCTCGGCGCGCTGCGGAGAGACATAGCCCGCGACGATCCGGCCGAGGGCACGGTCAATGATCTGCACGTTGTCGGTCATCGTTAGCGCCTTGCTTTGTGCCTTGTCGGTCATGGACGGTGCCTTTCGATGCGGGTCGGGTCCGCCGACGGGGCCGGCGGACCGGGCGGTCTTCGCCCTCCGTGTGCTGCGGCCGGCGTCCGGCGGCGGTAGCGTGCGCTGCATGGAGCTGCAAGCACGATCGCTTTGGCTGTTGACCGAGCCGCTGCACGCCGTGTGCTACTTCGACGAGGGATGCCGCGGCCTGGGCAAAGACCTCGGTCTCAAGGGTTTCTGGATGGGGTATTTCGCCTCGCGCACCGCGCCGTTGGGAGCCGTCGAACCCGCGGCGGCCACGGCCATCCTCGGGGGCTTCGCCCCGGGAATGGTCGCCCGTGCGCTGCCGGCGGCCTGGAGCATCGTCAGCCCGGCACATGTCCTCGACGAACGCGGCAGCCGCGCGGCGGACGCCCTGCGCCGGATCGACCCCGAACTGGACGACGCGGCAGCCGAGCTGCTGCCTCCGCTCCAAGCGGTCGTGGACGAGGCACCGGCCACCGCGCGGCCACTGTTCGCCGCCAACCGCGCGCTGTGCGACCACGCCGACCCCGTCGAGCGCCTGTGGCAACTGGCGACGACGGTCCGGGAGTTCAGGGGCGACGCCCACCACACCGTGCTCGCCGACGAGGGCCTGGACGGATGCGAGGCCCTGGTCCTGGCCGCCGCTTCCGGACGCGTTCCCAGGGACACCATGCGGGAGGACCGCGGCTGGACAGAGGAGGAGTGGTCCGCCGCGGCGGACCGGCTGCGTTCCCGTGGCCTCGTGGATGCACACGGCGACGCGACCGACCACGGCCGCCGGGAGCGCGAGCGCATCGAGGAGGCCACCGACCGGCTGGCCGGCCGACTGCTGCGCGCACTGCCCGAGGCGGAGACCGAGGGCCTGCTGCACGGCTTGGAACCCGTGGTCCGACGCATCCTGGCCGCTGATGTCCTCCCCTTCCCCAACCCGATCGGCCTGCCCCACCTCGACGAGCCGGTACGCCGCGACACCTGAGGTGTGCCCGCGAAGTCCCGCCCGGTCCGCGACGCCTAACCCAGCCGCCGCCTCGCCTCCTTGAGCTTCTGTTCCGGATCCACCGTGTCGGACGCGGGCGGCGCCTGGACCGTGACCGGCTTGTTGACGTCGAGGAACCATATGGACACGTCCAGCGGCCCCTGGGTCGCCCGCGCCCGCTGACGGAACTTCACCGTGCGGTCGCCGGGACCGACCCAGAGGTCGAGCTTCAGCTCGCTCACCCCGAGCTCCTTGTACTGCTCGATGACCTTCCTGCGGCGCTCGCCGGCCGACGGACGCTTGCCGGCCGGCTGCTTCGCCGCCTCCGCCACCTCGACCACCCCGGCGTAATGCGCCGTCCGCACCCCGTCGACGAGCTCCTCGCCGACCTTCCGGACGTCATCGGACCCGGGGAGCAACGCCGCCTGCGCCGCCGGGTCCTGGTCGGCCTGCCGCTGCATGCCCCCGAAGCCGCCGGCCCCCTGGTCCGTCAGGGCGAGCTTGAGCCAGTGCTTGCCGCCCAGCACGGCAGCCGCTTGCCCGCCCCCGCCGACATACACCGCATCTCCCAGGAGCCGCACCGAGAACTCGCCCTCCCGCACGCCCCCGGTCGCCGACATCCGCATCTCGGCGACCCGCGGGCGGAGGCTGAACGACGCCTTGCCCTTGACGGACCCCTGCCCGGGGACCTGGCCGGAGACGCGATACGAAAGGGAGTTGAGCCCCGCGCCCTTGCTGACGGCCCGCTGGACCGCGGCAACCGTGGTGGCGTCGGGACGCCGCGACGCGCCGGAGCGGTCCCCGGCCGCGCCGTCGGCCGTGCACGCCGCCGTGCCGCCCAGCACGGCGCCGGTGAGCAGCGCCCCGACGACGCGGGACGCGCTGCGGGAGCGATAAGCCATGGTCCCCCCATGAACACCTGGAAATGCGAAGATGCGACTGATCGGGACAATAACTCACGGCACTGACAATCCGCGTTGCGTATTTTCGCGGGCCTGTGGCCAGGGCATATGACCCCGGACGGGGTACGGAGCGATGCGGAGTCGCGCACCCGGGACGATTTTCATCTGGTGGTTCGATGGGTGCTTTGGGGTGCTTTGCTGAGCCAGATCGGGACACCTGCGCCGAAGAGGCGTTGAATGAGTATGGATCCTAGAGAGTTGTGGGACCGCAACGCCGTGCTGGCAGAAGCGTTTTGCCTGGGGGACGAGCGTGTGCGTGAGGCGCAGGCCAGGCTTGACGAGGCCCAGGCCGACCGGTCGCGGGTTCTGGCGGCATTCGCGGTGACGGTGGGGAGTACCGGCGCGGTGGCCGGGCTGTTCGGTTTGAACGAGCGGGAAGTGCGCATCGCCCGGCGCACGGTGGGCAAGGAGGACGCCCGCGCCGTCGCCGACGAACTACTGGCGGCCGCTACGCCCGCCGCACCCCCGCCCGAGGAGGCCACCCCGGCTCCGGAGCCCGCGGCCGAATATTCCCACCAGAACCCGTCCGCCGGAGCGCGCCCGGCCGGTGCCACCCGCGAGGCCACCGGCGGCGTAGGGGCCGCGGAGCAGACCTGGTCCCCGGCGATGGACGCGGTGCTCATCGGCAGTTGGCAGACCGGCGTGGATCTGCGCGAACTCGCCGCTGAATTCGGGCTCGACCTCACCCGCTTGGTCACCCGGGCCCAACAACTCTCCGCCCAGGGGCGGTTCTATCCCGGCCCGGTGGAAACCCATGGGGGACGCCACCGGCGCGGCCCCGGCGATGTTCATGAATCCGATTACTCCATCCCCGCCCAGCAGACCGCCTCCTGGAACGGCGCCCACTCGGCGCACCACATGGCGTCCGCGTGGCACACCGGCACGATGCCCTCCACGGACTCCGTCCCGGACATGGCCGCCCTGGCCTCCGACTGGGACAACGCACTCGCCCCGTGGGGCACCCTCGCGCCCTCACACGAGGAGACCGCGCCGGCCCATCAGCCCTGGGCCCAATATCACCTCAGTTCGTGACACCACCCCGGTTCCTGACGGAACCCGATTCGATGCCGATACGTACCCACCCTGCCTCGCAGACCGTCCCCGGCCGGCCCGGGACGACGCGTCCCCGCCCGGGATTCCCTGGCGCGGGCGAGGAACAGGACGACAAGAGAGCAGGCCACAGACCTGATGGGCGCGACGCGCGGGCAGGCGCGTCGGACCCAAGGGGGAGGACGGGAGGGGGAGGTGGCGCCGCGGGCCGGCGCCACTGGTGTTCGCCGGCCACGCGGCGGCGTTTCACCCCGTGAGCAGAGACGAGTAAGGCTCGCCCTCCGGCGTGAAGATGAGGACAAAGTCCTTGCCGGCTCCGACGGCCACCTCCCGCAGGCGGGAAGGATCGCCAGGAGCGCCGCACGCCCCTGTATGACGCCGACTCCGGGCTGTCATCCCACCTCCCAAGTAGGTGGCTCGGGTCGGCTTTTGCGTGCCCGGGAGTGGGAGATGGGAGACCAATGGGAGACGATCACGCAAACGCGTGCATCTAGCTGCGAAGTTCTGCGAGAACCTGCCAAGAAGTGGCGGTCAGAATGCGGTCTGGAATGGCGCTTCCGCCCCCGGCCCTAGCCCGCCATCTCTCCCGCATGGGGCGACAGCGTCCCCGCCGCGACCAGGGCGAAGAGGGCTATGCCCAGGAGGATGCGGTAGATGACGAAGGGCATGAAGGACTTGTTGGAGATGAACTTCATGAACCAGGCGATCACCGCGTAGCCGACGGCGAAGGCGATGATCGTGGCGAACACGGTGGGGCCCCAGGTGACATGGCCCTGGCCGGCGTCCTTGAGTTCGTAGACGCCGGAGGCCAGTACGGCGGGGATGGCGAGCAGGAAGGAGTAACGGGCCGCGGATTCACGGGTGTAGCCCATCAGCAGGCCGCCGCTGATCGTGGCGCCGGAGCGGGAGACGCCGGGGATGAGCGCCATGGCCTGGCAGACGCCGTACAGGAGACCGTCCTTGACGCTGAGGTCGGTGAGGGTCTTGCGCTGCTTGGCGGCGCGGTGGCGGCCGCCGGTCTCGTCGCGGGCGGCCAGCCGGTCGGCGATGCCGAGGACCACACCCATGACGATGAGGGTGGTGGCGATCAGCCGCAGATCGCGGAACGGGCCCTCGATGGCGTCCTTGAGCGTGATGCCCAGCACACCGATCGGGATGGAGCCGACGATCACCAGCCAGCCCATCTGGGCGTCATGATCGTGCCGCAGCTCCCGGTTGAAGAGGGAGCGGGACCAAGTCGAGATGATCCGCCCGATGTCCTTGCGGAAGTAGATGATGACGGCCGCCTCGGTGCCGATCTGCGTGATGGCGGTGAATGCCGCACCGGGGTCCTGCCAGCCGGCGAATGCCGCGGTCAAACGGAGATGCGCGCTGGAGGAGATGGGCAGAAACTCGGTCAGCCCTTGGACAAGTCCGAGGACGAAAGATTCAAACCAAGACATGGAAACTACGCTATCCAAGGGTGATCAAGCGCTGACCTGCGCGAGACGGGAGAAAGCGGACAGTGGCGGCGGATGCGGATCACCGCCGACCCGGGCAGCGTAACGTCCGAAGATGTCCGGCCGTCCAAAGGGTCCTGGACTGCCGTACCCGCCCCGCGGCGGCGGAGGTGACATGCGTCTCCTGCCCTGCCGTGTTCAGCGCCCGCGCAGTGCCTTCCGTTTGCGCCACGCCACCGCCAGCGCGCCCAGACCGCTGACGGCGATGAAGCCCAGGGCGAGGAGAAAGACCGGCGAGGTGGGCGTCGCGGCCCGGGCACCGGCGACGGTGTACGCCGCGGTGTTCGGGATGCTGCCGAGGGCCGTCGCGAGCAGGAAGGGGAACCAGCGCATCCGGGACACCGCGGCGCAGTAGTTCGTGGCGCAGAACGGCAGGCCGGGGAAGAGCCGGAGGGCCAGCATCGAGCGCAGGCCGTGCTCGCTCAACTGCCGGTCGGCAGCGGTCAGCCAGCGGGCGCGCAGCAACGGACGCAGGGCGTCCTGGCCGAGGAGCCGGCCGAGCCCGAAGGCCAGCCCGGCGCCCAGCACCGTCCCGGCGAGGGCGGCGGCCAGGCCGGCCTGGCCGCCGAAGAGGGCGCCCGCCGCGAGGTTGAGGACCGGGCGCGGCACGAAGGCGGTGGTGCAGCCGCCGTAGACCAGCGCGAAGAGCAGGAGAGCGGTCGGGCCGGACAGCCGGCCGGGCCAGCCACCCGTCAGGAGGTGCTGCGGCTGCCAGAGCAGCATGGTGGTGGCGGCGCAGGCCAGCAGGGCCAGCAGCAGCCCCAGCCGGGCCCAGGGGGAGAACAGCACACGCGTGCAGCGCGCGGCGAGGCCGTCGGGCGTTGCGGCGGGCGGGAACATCCCGGGAGCGTAACCGACCGGGGCGCCCGGGAGCCGTCACCGGGCCCGGATTAATCGTTCGACGCCGGGGCGGCCGACCGGCACCATATGACGCATGTTCCGGCACGCCTTCCTCGCGCTCCCGTCCGCAGTCGCGGACGCGCCGAAGGCTGCCGTCGATCTTCTCGCGGCCCTCGCCGCAGCGGACTTCGCACCCGCGGGTGCCGATGCGGTGGCAGCGGCCACCGCCGTCGCGGCAGCCGCCGTCCCGGCCGCCGCAGCGACCGACGGCGCACGAAGCTGACCCTCTCCGGATCGTCCGGCGGACCCCGCAGGGGGAGGGTCGGCCGGTCTCAGGGGTCCCCACGGCGCCAAGTCGCCGTTCTCACCGCACTGTTGCGAGGAAGAACACCATGCCCAAGACGGCATATGTGCGCACCAAGCCGCACCTGAACATCGGCACCATGGGCCATGTCGACCACGGCAAGACCACGCTGACCGCGGCCATCACCAGGGTCCTCAGCGACCGGGGGAGCGGGACGTTCGTGCCGTTCGACCGTATCGACCGGGCCCCGGAGGAGGCCGCCCGTGGCATCACCATCAACATCTCGCACGTCGAGTACGAGACCGGCACCCGGCACTACGCGCATGTCGACATGCCCGGCCATGCCGACTTCATCAAGAACATGGTGACCGGCGCGGCGCAGCTCGACGGCGCGATCCTGGTCGTCTCCGCGCTCGACGGGATCATGCCGCAGACCGCCGAGCACGTACTGCTCGCCAAGCAGGTGGGCGTCCGGCACATCGTCGTGGCCCTCAACAAGGCCGACGCCGGTGACCCGGAGCTCACCGACCTGGTGGAGCTGGAGGTGCGTGAACTGCTGAGCGGCCACGGCTACGACGGGGAGCATGTGCCCGTCGTACGCGTCTCGGGGCTGCGCGCGCTGGAGGGCGACCCGCGCTGGACGCAGGCGATCGAGGCGCTGCTGGACGCCGTGGACACCTATGTCCCGATGCCCGAGCGGTATGTCGACGCGCCGTTCCTGCTGCCGGTGGAGAACGTGCTGACCATCACCGGGCGCGGCACGGTCGTCACCGGAGCCGTCGAGCGCGGCACGGTGCGGATCGGCGACCGGGTCGCGGTGCTCGGCGCGGAGACCGAGACGACGGTCACCGGGCTGGAGACGTTCGGCAAGCCCATGGAGTCCGCGGAGGCGGGCGACAATGTCGCGCTGCTGCTGCGCGGTCTCCACCGTGACCAGGTGCGCCGCGGGCATGTGGTCGCCGCGCCCGGCAGCGTCACACCCCGGCGCCGTTTCACCGCCGAGGTGTATGTGCTCTCCACCGAGGAGGGCGGCCGCCGGACGCCGCTCTCCACCGGCTACCGGCCGCAGTTCTACATCCGTACCGCGGACGTGGTCGGCGACCTCGACCTCGGCGAGCGGGGCATCGCCCGGCCCGGCGAGACGGTGACGGTGTCGGTGGAACTCGGCCGCGAGGTGCCGCTGGAGCGGGGCCTGGGCTTCGCCATCCGTGAAGGCGGCCGGACCGTCGGAGCGGGCACCGTACGCACCGTCGAGGAGTGAGACACCGCAGGTCATCAGGCTCCGCCCGGCGCCTCTCGGTGCCGGGCGCAGCCGCCCACTGTCCCGTGGGCAGGCGGGGTGCGAGACTGCTCGCCACGGATGACGAGGGTGATCCGGCCGCGCCGTACGGGTGCGGCCGGTCGGCCGGAAGGCGCGAGGGAGACCCATGGCGGGTACGGCACTGGTCCTGGGCGGCGGCGGGCTCACCGGGATCGGCTGGGAGATCGGGATGCTGGCCGGACTCGCCGAGGCGGGCGTCGACCTCACCGGGGCCGATGTCGTCATCGGCACCTCCGCCGGCTCGATCGTCGGCGCCCATCTCACCTCCCGGCAGCTGTCCCTGGAGGAGATGTACGAACGCCAGCTCGCCGTACCGGAGGCCCGCTCGGCCGCCCGTATGGGCCCGGCCGCCCTGGCCCGGTTCGCGGCCATCGCGCTGCGCTCCCGTGACACGGTCTCCTTCGGCGTCCGCATGGGAAAGCTGGCGCTCGCGGCCCGTACCGTCCCCGAGGAGGAACAGCGCGCGGTGATCGCCCGCACCCTGGGGATGACCGACTGGCCGGCCCGCCGGCTGGTGATCACGGCGGTGGAGGCGGCGACGGGGGAGCGGACCGCGTTCGACGTCACGAGCGGGGTGCGGCTGCTCGACGCGGTGGGCGCGAGCTGCGCGGTCCCCGGTATCTATCCGCCGGTCACCATCGACGGCACCCGCTGGATCGACGGCGGGGTGCACTCCAGCGCCAACGCCGATCTGGCCGCCGGATACGACCGGGTGGTGGTCGTCGCGCCGATGGCGGCCTCCGGCGGGCCGATCGCCGGACCGCGGGCGCAGGGCGCGCGACTGGCGCGCGGCGGCGCCGGGGTGTGTGTGATCACCCCGGACCGGGTGGCGAGGTCGGCGTTCGGCCGTAACGTCCTCGACCCGGCCAAGCGCGCGGACGCGGCCCGTGCGGGGCGCCGGCAGGCCGCCGCGCATCTGGCGGAGATCCGGCGGGTCTGGTCGGACTGACCGGCAGGTACCGGGGGCGACCGTGGCCGGGGCGCCCCACCCGCACCGGCACAATGGGACGGTGGACGAAGCACCCGAGCCGATACCCGTCACCAGGACCGTGGACTGCGGCACCGCCAAGCTGCTGCCGGACGTCGACCGGCCCCGCGCCTGGCTGCTGACCGTGGACGGCGCACCGCAGTCGTACGTGGACCTCGACGCGCCCGCCCATCTGGAATTCGAGTATGTGCGCCGGCTGGCCTACGTCCTGGACGAGGCGGCCGCGCCGGGGCAGCCGCTCGACGTGCTGCATCTGGGCGGCGGGGCGCTGACCCTGCCGCGCTATCTCGCCGCCACCCGTCCGCACTCCCGGCAGGACGTCGTCGAAGCCGACCGCGGGCTGCTCGCCCTGGTCACGGAGCATCTGCCGCTGCCCGGCGACTGCGGGATCACCGTGCATGCCGAGGACGCCCGCACGGCGCTGGAGGCCGCGCCGGAGGACAGCGCCGATGTCATCGTGGCGGATGTCTTCGGCGGGTCGCGGGTGCCGGCCCAGCTCACCTCGGTCGAGTACGCACGGGCCGCCGCGCGGGTGCTGCGTCCGGACGGCTGCTATGCGGCGAACCTCGCGGACAGCGCGCCGTTCGCCTTTCTGCGCGGCCAACTCGCCAATTTCGCCACGGTCTTCGAGCATCTCGCCCTGATCGCCGAGCCCTCGGTGCTGCGCGGCCGCCGGTTCGGCAATGCCGTGCTGCTCGCCTCGCGGGAGCCGCTCCCCGTCGCCGGCCTGGCCCGGCGGACGGCCGGTGACGCCTTCCCGGCCCGGGTCGAGCACGGCGCGGCGCTGCGGCGGCTGATCGCGGACGCGGCTCCCGTACGCGATGCCGAGGCGGTGGCGTCCCCGGTGCCGCCGGACGGCGCGTTCAGCGTGGGCTGACCGCGGCCGGCCACGGCGCGGCGCCGCCGTGACCGGCTACTCCGCCGCCGCGGTGTCGGGTTCCGTCGCCCCGGCCGCGCGGGCGGCCGGCACCCCGGCGGCCGGCTCCGCCGTCGTACGCCGCGTCAGACGCCGGATATCCGGTACGCACAGCACCGCCGCCGTCAGCAGCACGATCAGCGCGGAACAGCCCCACAGCGCGGCCCGCCGGCCGATGGCGTCCTGGACGGGGCCGGCCAGTGCGGTGGCCAGTGGGACCAGGGCCAGGGACCCGAGCCAGTCGTAGGACGAGACCCGGGAGAACTTCTCCTCGGGGATCTCCTGGTGCAGCGCCGTCATCCACGTCACCGCGAAGACCTCGATCGCGATCCCGGTGACGAACATGACCGTGGTGAGTCCGGCCGCGGGCAGCGGGACGGCGAGCGCGGCGGACGGGAGGGCGAGCGGGAAGACGCACAGCGCACCGGTCAGCAGCATCCGGCGCGGTCGCACCCGGGCCATCAGCAGGGCGCCGCCCACGGTGCCCACCCCGAACGCGGCCAGCGCCAGCCCCCAGGGGCCGGGGCCACCCAGATGCTGCTCGGCGACCAGGGGCCCGTAGACCGCCTCGGCGGCCGACACCACCGCGTTGACGAGGGAGAACTGCACCACGACCGCCCACAGCCAGGGCCGGGAGGCGACCTCGCGCCAGCCGTCCCGCAGATCGTGCAGCATTCCGCCGCCGCGGGCCCGCTCGGGGACCCCGCTGACGTCGAGGAACGCGCGCAACGCCGCCGCGAGCGCGAAGGCGGCCGAGTCGACGGCCAGCACCCAGCCGGGCCCGACCGCGGCGACCAGCGCGCCGCCCAGGGCCGCACCGCCGATGTTCGCGCCGTTCATGCCCATGCGGAACACGGCGAAGGCGCGCCCGGCCTGATCACCGGAGACGCTGGCCAGCACCATGCCCTCGGAGGCCGGCGCGAAGAACGCCTGCCCGGTACCGCCGAGCGCGGCCAGCAGCGCCATCTGCCACAGCCGCGGCTCCCCGGCGAGTACGAGCAGCGCGAACAGCCCCTGGGAGAGACAGCTGAGGACGTTCGCGGCGACCATGACGCGATGCCGGGGGAACCGGTCGGCGACCGCGCCGCCGATCAGCAGGAAGCAGAGCAGCGGAACCGTCCGTGCGGCGGCGACCAGGCCGACATCGGTGCCGGAGCCGCCGGCGGCGAGCACCGCGAAGGCGGTCGCGATCAGCGCGCCGGAGCTGCCGAGGTTCGCGATCACCGTGGCGCCGGTGAGCAGCAGATAGTTGCGCCCCGCCCACGGGGGGACGGTCTTCACCACGGCTGCACCGGCCGGGAAGGTGTGGCGGACCGCTTCCGGCTGGATTCGTCCGGTCGGTGCACGGGGTGTGCCGGGCACCTCACCCGTCCGTCTCCGCTGTGTCGCTGTCCTGGCCACATGAGCGTCAACGATAAGGCGGGCGGGGCACGGGCAGCACCGGGTGATGACCGGGCGTCCGGTGAAGAGCCGCCCCATGAAGCGGCCGCCTCTTCACACCTAAGCTACCGCTAGGTAACATGACCGCATGTCCTCCGAGACCCTGCCGTCGATCGGCGCAATGATGGCGGCATCCGTGCCGATGGCCCGCACCCTGAACCTCGAGTTCACCGAGACCACCGCTGAGCGCGCCGTGGTCCGCATGCCCGACCAGCCCGACTTCCACAACCATGTCGGCGGCCCGCACGCCGGCGCGATGTTCACCCTCGCCGAGTCGGCGAGCGGTGCCATCGTGATGGCGGCCTTCGGTGACCAGCTCGGCCGCGCGGTGCCGCTCGCGGTGCGCGCCGAGATCGGCTACAAGAAGCTCGCCATGGGGCCCGTCACGGCCACCGCGGAGCTGGGCCGGCCGGTGGCCGAGGTCGTCGCCGAGCTCGACGCCGGAGAGCGCCCGGAATTCCCGGTGAACATCGCCATCACCCGCGAGGACGGCGCGGTGACCGGCGAGATGAGCATCGTGTGGACCCTGCGCCCCAATAAGTGAGCCGCCTCTCCACCGGGCTCTCGCGGCCCGCCGTGCACCACGCGGCGGGCCGTCGTCGTGTCCGGGCGCCAGATGTTGCGTAGCGCACGTGGATTCGGTCCCCGGGCAGCCCGATCGAGTACGCTTCCCGGGGCGCGCTGACGTGCGCCAGGGGACTGATCGGCACGGTGTCACGGACGTCGGGCCACGGCCCACGGGGCCCTACACCAGCGGAGGAATCGGCGTTGCACATCCAGGAGTGGCTCGAGTCGGTGCCGGCCGTGAGCGTCTACCTCCTGGTGGGGGTGGTCATCGGTCTGGAGAGCCTGGGCATTCCGCTGCCCGGCGAGATCGTCCTCGTCAGCGCGTCGATCCTCGCGGCGACCCAGGACCACATCAATCCGTACGTGCTGGGCGCCTGTGCGACCGGTGGCGCGATCATCGGTGACTCCATCGGGTATCTGATCGGACGCAAGGGGGGCCAGCCCCTGTTGCAGTGGGCCGGCCGCAAGTTCCCCAAGCACTTCGGCCCCGACCATGTCGCGATGGCCGAGGCGAAGTTCGACAAGTGGGGTATGTGGGCGGTCTTCTTCGGCCGTTTCATCGCGCTGCTGCGCATCTTCGCCGGCCCGCTCGCCGGTGTCCTCAAGATGCCGTACTGGAAGTTCCTGATCGCCAACGTCCTGGGCGGCATCGTCTGGGCCGGCGGTACGACCGCGCTGATCTACAGCGTGGGTGTCGTCGCCGAGGAGTGGCTCAAGCGCTTCTCCTGGCTCGGGCTGGTCGCCGCCCTGCTGTTCGGCCTCGGCTCCTTCCTCCTGATGAAGCACCGGGCGAAGAAGGCGGCCGCCGCCCGCGAGGCCGCCGAGAGCCCGGTCCCGGCGACGGTCGACTGACCGCGCGGCCGCTTCCCGCGGCCCGGCCCGTGGCGTTCAACTGCTGGTGAACACCGGTAGTTGAACGCCCGAGCACGGCAACTCACCTACAGGCGACGCCCGTTCGGTCCGTCACGGACGGGCATCGCGTCAGGGCATCATCCAGACGTCGGGTCCGCCGTCGCGCCATTCGAAGACGCCGGTGTCGTCCCAGACGAAGGTGGCGGCGCAGAAACCGGCCCGGCGCAGGATCGCGGCCACGTCACCGGGGCGCAGCGCCCGGCCCAGATCCTGTCCGTAGAGCGTCACACGGCGACCGCCTGTGCAGGGCGGATGCACGATCACGGGGGCACGCTTCATACGCCCCAGCATGCGACCGGCACGGCGCCCCCGCATCCCGAATGCGACCGGCCCGTCACCCACCGTGTCCGCCTTCCGGGCGGCCACCGGCCGCCCCGCCCTTCATGGCCCCCGTCCGCAGCCGCGAGAAGAACGGCTGCGGCGGTACGTCCGGCCCGCCGGGCCGCCACCACGGTGCCTCCTCGTCAGGGTCCGGCGGCGGCTCCCCGTCGCGCACCTCACGCCGCAGACCGGCCAGCAGATCGCGGGCCCCGGCGATGAACAGCGGGTCACCGATGAGCTTTGTGGCTGCCAGCGCCGCATGGCAGGCCCGCAGCGCCGCGGCCGGCTCCCCATGGGCACGCTCGGTCGCCGCACAGGCATACAGGACCGTGGAGTACAGCCAGAAATCGCCGTCCGAGTGCCGGTTCTCCCAGGCGCGACGGGCCGCGTCCCGGGCCCGCTCCGGGTCGGTCGACGACAGGGCCACGGCGAGCAGCGCCCAGCTGTGGGCGGGCCCCGGGCCGAACCACGGGTCCCGGGAACGGTGCCGGGCCGCCTCCTCCAGACAGGCCACCGCCGCCTCGGTGTTCCCCCGGTGCAGCGCCAGTACGCCGTGCGCATGCGCGATACGGGCCAGCCCGTCGGAGTCCGCATGCATCACGGCCGCCGTCCACGCCTCGTCGAGCAGCGCCTCCGCGGCGCCGGGCGCGTGCTCCTGCGCCGCGAGGTACCCGGCCAGCCACAGCGCGCGGGCCCGCAGCGCGGTGTCGTCCCGGGAGAGCAGCAGCAGCCGGTCCAGATGCGCCCGCCCCTCGCGGCGGAAGCCGCAGGCCGCCCAGTGGAACCACAGCGATACCGCGATCTCCAGCGCGCCGAGCGCATCCTCCGCGTCCTGCGGGGGCCGGGTCAGCGCCGCGTCGAGATTGGCCTGTTCGTCCTCCACCAGACGTACGGCGATCTGCTGATGGGGGCCCTGCCAGGCGATCTGGGCCTCGGCCGCGAGCGCCGCGCAGGCCTGCCGGAACCGTCGCAGCGCCGCGGCCTCCTCGCCCGCCTCACGCAGCTGCGTCCGCCCGAAGTCGCGGGCGGCGCGGGAGAGTCGGTAGCGCGGCGGCAGCGCCGCCCCGGTGTCCTCCTGTGTGCCCCCGGCGTCCCGTACGCGCTCCACGACCGAGGCGGTGCGCAGTCGTTCCAGCGCGCCCTCGACCGCGGCCGCAGGAACGTCACAGCTGGTGCAGACACAACCGGCGAGCCAGGGATCGAAGTCGCCGGGCAGCACCGAGAGCCGCGCCCAGACCCGTCGGTCGAGGGGCGAGCAGAGTGCGTAACCCGCGGCCTGCGCGGCGTAGAGCGAGGTGTGCCGCACGGTCGCCGCCGGCCCCGAGTAGTACAGCGGACCGTCCGACCCCACCTGTGCCGCGAGCTGTGGCAACGACATCCGGTCCAGCTGTTGCGCGGCCAGCGCGATCGCCAGCGGCGAGCCCTCCAGCGCCTGGCACACGGCGACCAGGAGCTCCGGCGTGGCGGCCCCGGCCCGTGCGGCCAGCAGCTCGACGGCCGGCCCGGCGATCCCCTCTCCCAGCGTCACCGGAAGCGGTGCGAGGGCGACGGTCCGCTCCTCGGGCAGTCCGAGCGCACCGCGCGCGGTCGCCACGATGCGCAGCGTGGGATCGGCCCGCAGCAGCCGGCGTACGAGCTGGGCGCATTCGTCGCGCAGCGGATCGCAGTCGTCCAGCAGCACGGTCGCGCGATTCCGCCGGCAGTGCGCGGCGAGCGCGGCGATCGCCGTATCGCCCGCCGGGGCATGCCCAGTTGGGGCCTTTGCCGACCCTGTCCGGCCGTGTTCGCCGACGCAGGACGGGGCGGTCCGCCGGACGAGGGCCGTCGTGGTGTCCCGGTGGGTGCCGTCCGCCGGCCGCGCCGCCCCGAGCAGCGCCTCCGTCAGCCCGCCGGCGGGCAGCCCGTCCCAGCAGCCGACGCGGAGGACCGTGCCGTCGTGCCGGGCGGTGTGCTCCTCCAGGACGGCGCGGGCCAGCACGCTCTTGCCCACTCCCGCGGCTCCGGTGAGCGTCACGAGCGGCGCGCTGCCCAGCAGCCCGGACACCAGCTCGTGCTCAACGGCCCGCCCCACTACGCCGGGCAGCGGCCGGCGATCGGCCCTCGCGGTCATCGGTCATCCCCAACCACGGCACAGCGCCGCGCCCTTCGAATTGGGAACCCACCTTGCCAGAACCGACCGACCGGTAAACAACCCGTGGCCTCATCGAACGAGGGAAACCCGGCCGGTGTACTTGACGTGCCGGTGCGTCGTTGCGCGGAACCGGGCGCGCGGACCACCAGGTCAGGCCCCCCGGGGACGGCATCGAGGGCGCCGCGGGCGATCTTGAGGTGATGTCTTGCGACCGGTGGCTTGGTGGCAGCGTGACTGCCCGCGGCCGGCCCGAGCAGCCAAGGAGACGTCCCGATGAAGTGCCTGCGCGTCCGCGCTGTGGTGAGTGTGCTGGCCCTGGGGCTGCTGGCCGGCTGCGGCGACGGCCGGGACACCGTCCACGCCTCCGGTATGCCGCAGCCGCCGGCCCATGCCGCGGACGCCCGCAACGGACAGCCCCGGGTGGTGCCGCCCAGCGGACCGCGCTCGTCCTTCACCGTCTTCCGTCCGACCGGGGGCGGGACCCGGGTCGTGTCGACGACGTGGCACGGCCGCAAGTCCGGTTTCACCGGCGGCATATGGGCCTGGGTGCCACCGGAGTACCACCAGGCGCGCTACGCCAAGAGCGGCTTCCCGGTCCTGATCGCGCTGCCCGGCGCCTACGGCTTTCCGTTCAACTACTGGGCGGGGGAGGGCTTCGCGCTGGAGGAGCGGATCGCGAAGTGGTCGCGACAGGGCCGGACGCTGCCGTTCATCGTCGTGATGCCGGTGCTCAATCCGGGCCGGACGTACTACGACGGCAGCGACATCCCCGGGCAGCCCAAGATGGGCACCTGGCTGACCGAGGACGTGCCGGACTTCGCGCGGGCCAACTTCCGTACGTACGACAGCCGTGACGGCTGGGCCTTCATGGGCTCCTCGTCCGGTGGCTTCGCCGCGTTGAAGGCCGTCCTCAAGGAACCGCGGAAGTTCAAGGCGGCCGTCGTCAACGGCCCTGATACCGCGCCGGATTCACCGCTGTGGCAGGGACACCCGGCGGAGATGCGCGCCAACGACCCACGCCATCTGGCCCGTCGGCTGGCCGCGCGCAAGGACTTGCCGGTCTATCTCGCCTTCGAGTTGGGAAGCAGGGAGGCGGCGGTGCCCGATGTGAAGCGCTTCATCAAGGACTACACCGGCGGGCCGGTCCACTCCACGCTCTTCGTGATACCGGACGGCGTGCACAGCGGGCACACCTACATCCGGCGGATGGCCGAGTCGCTGCACTGGATCAGCCGGCGGATGCGGGGCCCGGTACCGTCCGCGTGACGCGCCGTCGCCCGGCCGGGCGCACGACGGGGGCTCCTGCTGCGCGAAGGACCTGCGGGCCGTCAAGGCGGCCCGGACCCGGTGCACGACCCACTATCTGCAGGGCACCGACCGGGACATGACCGTACGGGTCGTACGGGTCCGCGGCGGCGAGATCACCTATGTCCATGACGCGCCCCATCGCTGACCTTTGCTGACCCCGGTTGCACGTTGCGTTCGCTACGGCGCAGGGGGCAGCGCATCAACGGTCCGTCAGGAAGCGGGCGCTCCGGTTGCGCCGCCAGGACCGGCATCAACGCCCAATGGACCCAAAGTGGGCCTTTGTTGAATCTGCTTCAGATGCTGCAACTGTTCAGATCGCCGTTGGACGGCGGGTGTTGCTGTGATGCTAAGATCATCGCACTTGCCAACCGGGTAGTCACCTGCTAAGGCAAGGAAGAAATTCCGCGCATTGGCCTAAGAAAACCGCCACCCCGGGGAGAACTATGCCATTAGCCGGCCCTTCGATGGCTTTCTGGCAGGCGACTCTGCGCGGCCGTACACGTATGTCTGGGGTCGTGGGTGATTCTCTGCGTCGCAGCCAGGCATACGACACCTGGTGGCTCCGTCGTCCGAAGAGAGTCCTATGACGCAATATTTCCAGGATCCAGCTTTCTGGGGATTGATCGCTGGTACCCCTGTTGCTGCAACCGCGGTTATTCGCGGCAGAATGAAGATCGCGGATCTTCGAAAAGAAAAGGCCGAGCTCAAGCAGCACTACGCCAATCTTGAAGATCACTACACGGAGGCCGTCGAAGAGGCCAAGGACCGGGCCGAAGAGGCAACCAAGACGACCCTGAAGGCCGCCATGCGGACCCTCCAGGGGCTGGCGAGCGAACAGCAGCTGGCGATTTCCAAGCTCCAGGAAACCTATGGCGAGCACAAGATCCTTCAGGATCTGCTCGACATCGACCACATGAACTCGCAGTTCGCGCGACGGGCCCAGTCCATCGCCGTGCTCTGTGACGGCTGGCTCGGCCGGCGCCGGAACAACGCCTCGCTCTACGATGTGGTCCGCAGCGCCAAGGGTCGTATTCGCCACTTCACCCGCGTCGAGATCCGGTCGCAGAGCAATTTCGCCATCGTGAGCCGCGCGGTGGAACCGGTTGCGCTGGTGCTTGCCGAACTGCTGGACAACGCCACCAGCTATTCGGCACCGGAAACGATGATCGAGATCAATATCCGGCCGGTGCCCAAGGGTGTCTGCATCATCGTCGACGACGCCGGTGTCGGTATGAACGAGGAGGAGAAGGCACGAGCCGCTCAGCTGCTGTCGAGCGAGAATGCGGCCAGTGTCTCCAGCCTCGGTAACCCGCCGCAGTTCGGATTCACCGTCATGGGTGTGCTTGCCGCCCGCTACGGCTTCAGCGTATCGGTGGATTCGACCTCTCCCTACGGTGGCGTGCGCGCGGTCGTCCTGCTCCCCGACGATCTACTGACGTCTCTGCACGAGCCCGAGGAGAGCCCTGCCGTGGCCGCGTCCGCTCCGTTGCCGCCTGAGAACGCCCCTGGTCACCCGGCCCCTGGCGCCCCGGCGCGGGCCGTGCCCGGATACCCGCAGGCCGGTCCTCCGGCTCCCGGCCCGTTGCCGCTGGGACAGCCGGCCGGTGCCCGTCCGGTTCCCGAGACCACGGCCGGCGGTCTGCCGAAGCGCCGCCGCCGCGGGGCGATTTCCATCGTGCCGACCGAATCCGAGAGCACGGAAACCCCGGTGCGTGACAGCGCAAAGGCGGCGTCCGTCATGGGCGCATTCCAGCGCGGCACGCAGTCCGGCCGACGTTCCACCAATGCAAGCAGTGAAGGGCCTGAGGTTCAGTGAACTACGATCTGTCGTGGATGCTTGACAGTGCTCTGGAATTGCCGGAAGCACAGCATGCCATCCTCGTCTCCGCGGACGGTCTGCTCATGGCCCGTTCGAAGGACGTCGGCCGGGACCACGCCGATACCGTCGCGGCGGCCATGAGCGGAATGCAGTCGCTGAGCCGTACGGTCGCCGACTTCTGCTACGGCGGGGCGCCTGCCAACCGGCCGCAATGGCGGCAGACACTCGTTGAGTTCGACCATGGCTGGGTCTTTCTGATCTCGGCCGGCGAAGGCGCCTATCTCGCGGTTTCGGCGTCGCCCGATGTCGACATGGCAGAGATCACGTTCCGTATGCAACAGCTGGTGGGCCAGCTCGGTAAGGCACTGACCAGCCCGCCTCGTGAGAGGGCTGATATCCAGCCATGACCACTGACGACGAGCCGGAGCTGGAACACGAAGCAGCGGAATTAGTACGGCCGTACGTCATCACCAACGGCCGCGATCTTCTTGACGGCAGTGACTTCTCGCTGATCACCCTGGTCACCGTGCACGCGGATCCACCGCGCACGAAACCCCTCGATCCGGAGAAGCTCAGCCTGCTGGAGCTGTGTTCGGGGGGTTTCCTCTCGATCGCCGAGATAGCCGGGCACACCCGGCTGCCGGTGGGCGTCGTCAAGATTCTGGTGTCCGATCTCGCGCGCGAGGGATATCTCTTCTCCCGCGCGCCCATCCCAACCGCTCAGCTTGTCGACCGGCAAATCCTAGAGGAGGTGCTGAATGGGCTCCAGGCTCGCTTTGGATGACGGCGTGTACCTGCGCAATTCAGTGCAGACCGCGGCAAAGATCCTCGTGGTCGGACACTTCGCCGTGGGGAAGACGACATTCATCGGGACCATGTCCGAGATTCCGCCGCTGCGGACCGAAGAGATAATGACCCAGGCAGGCGCCGGAATTGACGATCCGAAAGGCGCGCCCGACAAGACGACGACCACGGTCGCCATGGACTTCGGCCGGCTCACGCTCAGCGAGAAGCTGGTCCTCTACCTGTTCGGAACGCCCGGTCAGCAGCGCTTCGTTCAGGTGTGGGAAGACATGACGCGTGGTGCGCTCGGGGCGCTGGTCCTGGTCGACCCCCAGCGGCTCGACGAGTCGTTCCCTGTCATGGACCTGGTGGAACACTACGGAATCCCCTACGCCATCGCCGTGAACCGCTTCGACGGGACGCCCGCGCACTCGCTCGACGAGATCCGGGAGGCTCTGGACCTGCTTCCCGAGACGCCTGTGGTCAGTTGTGACGCACGGGACCAACGTTCCTCGGCCGATTCACTGATCGCGCTCGTCCGATATCTCCAGTCCCGCCTCAACTAGGAGTCCAGGCATGCAATCTCACTCGGAATTCCAGAGCCCGCCGCCCGGCTGCCCCGCACATGCCGGCGGCGAAAGGGCGCCGCTGCACGGGCCGGAGTTCGCCGCCGCACCGGAAGCTTTCTACGACATGCTGCGGCAGTACGGACCCACCGCGCCCGTCGAGCTGGCTCCCGGAGTGGAGGCCGAACTCGTCACGGAGTACGCCACGGCGCTCCATGTCCTGCAGAACCCGGACACGTTCGCGCGGGATTCCCGCCGTTGGCGCGCGCTGAACGAGGGGCGGGTTCCGCTGGACAGCCCCGTGCTGCCGATGATGATGTACCGGCCGAATTGCATGTTCTCGGACGGTGCGGAGCATCTGAGGCTGCGTCAGGCAGTGACGGAGAGCTTCGGGCGCCTGGACATGCACCGGGTGAGCAGGCATGTCGACCGCGTCGCGGCGTACCTCACCGACCAGTTCAGTGCCCGGGGCAAGGCCGACCTGATCAGCGACTATGCGCAGCTGCTGCCGCTGCTGGTCTTCAATGATCTCTTCGGCTGCCCGGCGGAGGTCGGTGACCGGCTGATCAGTGCCATCTCCAACCTCTTCGACGGGGTCGACGCGGAGCGGGCCAACGAGGTCATGGCGGGCGCCCTGTTCGAGCTGGTCGCCCTCAAGCGCGTCACGCCGGGTGAGGACATCACCTCGTGGCTGATGCAGCATCCGTCGCGGCTGACCGACGAGGAGATGGTCCATCAGCTCGCCCTGCTCATCGGGGCCGGCACCGAGCCGGTGCAGAACCTCATCGCCAACGCCCTGCGGCTGCTGCTGTCCGACGAGCAGTTCGCCGGCGGCGGGGGCGATCTCCTCGTCGAGGACGCCATCAACGAGGTGCTGTGGAACAGCCCGCCGATCGCCAACTACGCGACCCACTACCCGGTGCACGAGGTGGAGCTCTCCGGGAACAAGCTGGCAGCCGGAACCCCGGTGCTGGTCAGCTTCGCGGCGGCCAACGGGGACCCCAGCTTGTCCGCGACCCGGCAGACGTTCAGCAAGCGGGCCCATCTGGCCTGGGGAGCCGGGCCGCATGCCTGCCCGGCGAAGGATCCCGCGCTGCTGATCTCCATACGGGCGATCGAGAAGCTGCTCAACACGCTGCCCGACATCGAGCTGGGCGCGCCGGCCGAGACGCTGACCTGGCGGCCCGGCCCGTTCCACCGGGCGCTCAACGCGCTGCCCGCGCGCTTCACTCCCGTACGCAGCGAGCGGCGGGGCCCGCAGCCCGGCGCGGCGGGTCCGGGCGGGGATGGCCGCAACCAGGGGCAGCAGAACAAGCCGCAAAAGGGAAGTTGGTGGAGCGGATTCCTCAGCTGGTGGCGGGTGTGATGTTCACGACAGCTTGAATGTCCGCACGTCGCATGAACGTTCGGCAGCAGGGGTATGCAGGGCAGGCGACTTATTCAGTGATCTTCCGAAAGAAGGTGTCGCCTTGCAGCCCGCCCTGGCCGCTGCCCCCATTGACCGACGCAGTGTGGTTTCGCTTTTCTCCCGTCTGCGCACGGCCGATGGCCAGTCGAATTCATTGCCGTTGTACGCGAAACTCAGGGCGATGGGGGATATCGTTCAGGCGCCCTGGGGAGGCTACTTGGCGACCTCGTACGGGCTGTGCCATCAGCTTTTGCGAAGCAGATCCTGGCGGGTCCCGGACAGTGCCTGGCGGGCCCGCCAGGACGATGCGGCCCGCTGGAACGCCTCTGCGTCACGCCAGATGGGCGACACGCTGCCGATGCTCAACCCGCCGCACCACACACAGGTGCGGCGCTCGTTGGGTAACGTTTTCGACCGTAAATCCCTGGCCGACATGAAGAGTTCGGTCGAGCAGACGACGAGCCGGCTGCTCGACCGTTTCGAAGCGGAGCTCGCGTACGGCCCGGCCGATTTCTGCGCCCTGGTGAGTGAAGAACTTCCGGTCATCACCATCGGTGAATGGCTGAAAATCCCGCCCGCCGACTATGCGCTGCTGCGTTCGCTCACCCATGACCAGGTGTACACCCAGGAATTGTTTCCGACGCCGAGTCAACTCGCGCTCTCCGATGGATCGACTCATCAATTGCGGGAGTATTTCACCGCCTTGGTGAGGGAACGAAGGCGAAAACCGGGCAATGATCCGGTCTCGTCATGGCTGCGCGTCTGGGACGCCCAGGAGCCCGACCGGGAAGCCGCCGACGAGGCGGTCTACGCCCTCACGCTGTTCATGGTCCTGGCGGCACTGGAGACGACCGCGCATGTCCTGTCCACCGCGGTCCGGCTGCTCCTGGAGCACCCCCGCCAGCTGAACTGGCTGCGGGTCCACCCCGAGCAGATACCGGACGCGGTCGACGAGGTGCTCCGCTACGACGCCCCGATCCACATGATCAGCCGGGTGGCTCCCGAGGACACCGAACTCGCCGGGGTGACCGTGCGCAAGAACGAGATGGTGCAGCTCATGGTCGGTGCCGCCCATCACGACCCGAAGCACTACGCCGCCCCGGAGGACTTCGACATCCGCCGTGGGGCGTCCCATCTCAGCTTCGGCGGGGGAATTCACTTCTGCCTGGGCAACGCGCTGGCCCGTATGGAGGCGGACTGCCTGCTCACCGCGCTGCTGGAGCGGCTGCCGGGGCTGCGGATCAGCGCCCCGCCCCTCTGGGAACCCCGGGTGGCCTTCCGCCGCATGATCACACTTCCGGTCGTCCGTGGCTGACATCGGCGGGCACCGGTCTCCCGCACAGCGGAACAACGAAACAAGGAACCCCATGATCCACGACTTCAAGTCCCTCCTCGTGACACAGGAAGGGCCCGTCCTCACGGTGCAGTTGAACAGCGCCGAGACAGGTAACGCCATCTGCGGGGAGATGCTCGACGAACTCCTCACCGTATTGGGCGCCCTGGACGACGACTCCGGTATCAGGGTCCTGGTCTTCTCCGGCGCGGGCGAGGACTTCTGTCTGGGCGGTGACCGCGCGGAGTTCCCCGCTCTGCTCGCCGAGGACCCCACCGGAGTGGGGCTGCGCGCCCTCGGCAACAAGGCGCGCCGGGTGTGCGATGCCCTGGCGAGCACCGACGCGGTGACCATCGCGCGGCTGCACGGCGGGGTGGTCGGGGCCGGAGTGGGGCTGGCGGTCTTCTGCGATCTGCGGGTCGGCGCGGACACCTGCCGCTTCCGGCTGCCCGAGCTGGGGCTGGGGGTGCCGCCCGCCTGGGGCGGGATCATGCCGCGGCTGCTGCACGAGGTGGGCGCGGCGAGGATCCGTGAGCTGATATTGACCGCCGACAACTTCGACGCCACGACCGCGCAGGAGCTGTCCATCCTGCACAAGGTCGTCCCGGAGGAGCAGCTCGACAGCGCCGTCACGCGGTGGATCAAGCCGCTGGTCCGCCGTTCCCCCTCGGCCCTGCGCACCGCGAAGCTGATGTTGAACTCGTACGCCAACGCCAACCGCCTCGCGGACGCCACCCTGTTCGACGCCGAGCTGCTGTCCTCCGCGCTGACTGTCGCCGCCTCCACCCGGCGCTGAGCCGCCGGCCGGGGGGGGGGGGGGGGGGGGGGGGGGGGGGGGGGGGGGGGGAGGGAACGACCGTCCCTCCGT